>NZ_BAAJYR010000024.1:0-29928 GCF_057546605.1 Acidovorax sp. KPB24-03
ACCAGCAACTCGATCACGCCCACTTCGTCGAAATCCCCGATGTCCGGGACCTGGATATCTACCAATGCCATGTTTATGCCTCCTGCCGAGCCGCCTCAAAGGAGGCATGTGCCCCCTTGGGGGGCAGCGAATGAATATGAGCGTGGGGGTTCACCGTGCGTCTCCGATCGGTGTTCAAGCGTAGAGCGGGTTGATCTTGTCGGTGTTGATGCCGTACTTCTGGATCGCCTCGGCCACCTTGGCCGCCGGCACCACACCGTCGTCCGCCAGGCCCTTGAGCGCCGCCACGACGATGTAGTGGCGGTTGATCTCGAAGTGCTCGCGCAGCTTGCGGCGGAAGTCGCTGCGCCCGAACCCGTCGGTGCCAAGCACCTTGTAGGCGCGGCCCTTGGGGATGAAGGGGCGGATCTGCTCGGCGTAGGCCTTCATGTAGTCGGTGGAGGCGATGACCGGGCCGGTGGTCTTGGACAACTGCTCCTCCACGAACGGCACGCGCGGCGTTTCGGTGGGGTGCAGCAGGTTCCAGCGGTCGGCGTCCTGGCCGTCGCGGGTCAGCTCGTTGAAGCTCGGGCAGCTCCACACGGAAGCGGCCACGCCCCAGTCCTTTTCCAGCAGTTCCTGCGCGAAGAACGACTCCCGCAGGATGGTGCCGCTGCCCAGCAGCTGCACGGTGGGGGCGTCCTTCTTGAGGGCCGGCGCCTGCTTGCACAGGTACATGCCCTTGATGATCTGCTCTTCGGTGCCGGGCTGCAGGCCGGGCATCGGGTAGTTTTCGTTCAGCAGCGTGAGGTAGTAGAAGACGTTTTCCTGGCGCTCGACCATGCGCTTCATGCCGTCGTGCATGATCACCGCGACTTCGTGGGCGAACGTCGGGTCGTAGCTCACGCAGTTGGGGATGGTGCCAGCCAGGATGTGGCTGTGGCCGTCTTCATGCTGCAGGCCTTCGCCGTTCAGCGTGGTGCGGCCCGAGGTGCCGCCCAGCAGGAAGCCGCGCGCCTGCATGTCGCCCGCCGCCCAGGCCAGGTCGCCGATGCGCTGGAAGCCGAACATCGAGTAGTACACGTAGAACGGCACCATGATGCGGTTGTTGGTGCTGTACGAAGTGGCGGCCGCGATCCAGCTGCTCATGCCGCCGGCTTCGTTGATGCCTTCCTGCAGGATCTGGCCGGCCTTGTCTTCCTTGTAGTACATGACCTGGTCCTTGTCGACCGGGGTGTACTGCTGACCGTGCGGGTTGTAGATGCCGATCTGGCGGAACAGGCCTTCCATGCCGAACGTGCGGGCCTCGTCTACCAGGATGGGCACCACGCGCGGGCCCAGGGCCTGGTCGCGCAGCAACTGCGTGAGAAAGCGCACGTAGGCTTGCGTGGTGGAGATTTCGCGGCCTTCGGGCGTGGGCTCGAGGATGGCCTTGAACGTTTCCAGCGCGGGCACGGTGAAGCTTTCGTCGGCCTTCACGCGGCGCTTGGGCAGGTAGCCGCCGAGGGCCTTGCGGCGCTCGTGCAGGTACTTCATTTCGGGAGTGTCGTCGGCCGGCTTGTAGAACGGCAGGTCGGCGATCTGGCTGTCCGGAATCGGGATGTTGAAGCGGTCGCGGAAGGCCTTGATGTCTTCGTCGCCGAGCTTCTTGGTCTGGTGGACGGTGTTCTTGCCCTCGCCGATCTTGCCCATGCCGAAGCCCTTGACGGTCTTGACCAGCAGCACGGTGGGCTGGCCCTTGTGCTCGTTGGCGGCGTGGAAGGCGGCGTAGACCTTCTGCGAATCGTGGCCGCCGCGGCGCAGGTTCCAGATCTCGTCGTCGCTCATGTGCTCGACCATCTTCAGCGTGCGCGGATCGCGGCCGAAGAAGTGCTTGCGCACGTAGGCGCCGTCGTTGGCCTTGAACGACTGGTAGTCCCCGTCGTTGCACTCCATCATGATTTTGCGCAGCGCGCCGTCCTTGTCGCGCGCCAGCAGGTCGTCCCAGCCCTTGCCCCACAGCAGCTTGATGACGTTCCAGCCGGAGCCGCGGAACTCGCTCTCCAGCTCCTGGATGATCTTGCCGTTGCCGCGCACCGGGCCGTCCAGGCGCTGCAGGTTGCAGTTGATGACGAAGATCAGGTTGTCGAGGTTCTCGCGCGCGGCCAGGCCGATGGCGCCCAGCGATTCGACCTCGTCCATCTCGCCGTCGCCGCAGAACACCCAGACCTTGCGGTTTTCGGTGTTGGCGATGCCGCGGGCATGCAGGTACTTGAGAAAGCGCGCCTGGTAGATCGCCATCAGCGGGCCCAGGCCCATCGACACCGTGGGGAACTGCCAGAACTCGGGCATCAGCTTGGGGTGCGGGTAGCTGGACAGGCCCTTGCCGTCCACTTCCTGGCGGAAGTTGAGCAGTTGCTCTTCGGACAGGCGGCCTTCCAGGTAAGCGCGGGCGTAGATGCCGGGCGACACGTGGCCCTGGATGTACAGCAGGTCGCCGCCGTGGTTTTCGCTCTCGGCGTGCCAGAAGTGGTTGAAGCCGGCGCCGAACATGTTGGCCAGCGAGGCGAACGAGCCGATGTGGCCGCCCAGGTCGCCGCCTTCGGGCGGATGGTGGCGGTTGGCCTTGACGACCATGGCCATGGCGTTCCAGCGCATGTAGGCGCGCAGGCGGCCTTCGATTTCAAGGTTGCCGGGGCAGCGGGCTTCCTGGTTCGACTCCAGGGTGTTCACGTAGCCAGTGTTGGCGGAGAAAGGCAGGTCGATGCTGCTTTGGCGGGCATGTTCGAGCAGTTGCTCGATCAGGAAGTGGGCGCGCTCTGCACCTTCCTTGTCGATGACGGCGCTCAGCGCATCCATCCACTCACGGGTTTCCTGCTGATCGGTGTCGGGGGTGGACGACGCCGGGTTTCCGGCCTGGGGGTCGGTCTGAGCTGACATGCCTGTCTCCTTTATGGGTGCTGGCGTTGGAAATTTCGGGCGAGTGTCTCATATTTTTTTGGTATTTCAAATTGTGCTTTTCATTTTCATAATGCAAAATATTGCTGCAAGTGCACATTTTTCATAACGGAAGAACGCCTCCAGTGCTCCCCTACACTCCGCCCATGGAACGTCCGCCTTCTCCGCCCCCCGCCATCGGGCCCGCCGTGGTCGCCCCCGTGCGCTGGTGGCGCACCTGGTGGCGCAGCCTCTCCCCCACCCGCCAGGACCGCTTCGCGGCCCTGGCGCCACTGGCCGCCGTGCTGATGTTCCTGGCGGCCATCGTGGCGGCGTTTTGGTATTTGCGCATGGAAGAAGGCGAGCGCGAGCAGGAAGCCCTCAAGCGCGACGTGGAATACGCGCAGCAGCGCGTGCGGCTGCGCCTGCTGGAGCGGCAGGAGCAGATCATGCGCATCGCGCGCGACCTCTCCAACCAGGATCTGGAGCGCGCCGACTTCGTGGCGCGTGCCGAAGGCCTCATCAGCCAGTACCCTGAACTGCAGGCCATCAGCTGGATCGACGACCGCCGCCGCATCCGCGCCAGCCATGCGGCGCCCACCGTCACCAGCGGCCAGTTGCGCGTGGCGGGCGAGGTGCTCAAGAACGGCGACACCGCCGACACCTTCAGCCTCGCCCGGGACCTGCAGCAGCCCGTGTACGCCCAGCCCAACGGCACCGAAGGCGAAACCGCCCCGCTGCTGCAGCTGCAGGTGCCGCTGGCCGCACAGGGCAAGTTCACCGGCGTGGTGCTGGCGGAATATTCCATCGACAGCCTGCTGCGCTACGGCACGCCGACCGAGGTGCTGGCGCGCTACGCCGTCACCATGCTGGATGGGCGCGATCAGGTGCTGGCGGGCAGCGCGCTCACGCCGCGCAGCGCCTCCGGGCTGCTGCCGTGGACCGCACGCGCCAACGAATACGAGGTGCCGGTCTCGCCCGTGGGCAACGGCCTCGTGCTGCGCGCGCAGGCCTACCGCACCTCGCTCGGCGTGGTGGGCAGCGGGCTGTTCTGGCTGGTGGGCACGCTGAGCGCCATGACGGCCTGGCTGCTGATCGCCACCTGGCGCCACACGCGCCGGCGCATGCAGGCCCAGCAGGCGCTGGTGGCCGAAACCAACTTCCGCCGGGCGATGGAAAACTCCATCCTCACCGGCATGCGCGCCCTGGACATGCAAGGGCGCATCACCTACGTGAACGCCGCGTTCTGCCAGATGACGGGCTGGAACGAGGCCGATCTGGTCGGCCAGTCGCCGCCCTACACCTATTGGCCCGAGAGCGACCACGAGGCGCTGCACGCCAAGCTGCGCGACGAGCTGAGCGGCAAGGTCACGCTGGGCGGGTTCCAGGTGCGGGTCAAGCGCAAGAGCGGCACGCTGTTCGACGCGCGCCTGTATGTCTCGCCCCTGATCGACGCCCATGGCCACCAGACCGGCTGGATGACGTCGATGACCGACATCACCGAGCCCAACCGCGTGCGCGAGCAGCTGTCCGCATCGCACGAGCGCTTCACCATCGTGCTGGAGTCCCTCGATGCCTCGGTGTCGGTCGCGCCGCTGGGCAGTGAGGAACTGCTGTTCGCCAACAAGCTGTACCGCCAGTGGTTCGGCTCGCAGACGGGCGGGCATCTGCAACTGGTCGCGCAGGCGGGCGTGCTGCCCTCCACCACCGCCAGCGCGCGCGGCATGGACGACGAGGACGGACTGATGGGCCTGCCCACCGACCCGCTCACCAGCGCCCGGTCCGAAAACGCCGAGATCTACCTGCCGGACCTGGGCAAGTGGCTCGAAGTGCGATCGCGCTACCTGAACTGGGTGGACGGACGACTGGCCCAGATGGTGATTGCCACCGACATCACGCCGCGCCGCCAGGCCGAGGAACAGGCCGCGCGGCAGGCCGAGCGCGCCCAGTCGGTCAGCCGGCTCATCACCATGGGCGAGATGGCCTCCAGCGTGGCGCACGAACTGAACCAGCCGCTCACCGCCATCAGCAACTACTGCAGCGGCATGGTCTCGCGCATCGAAAGCGGACAGATCACCGAAGAGGCGCTGCTGTCCGCGCTGCAAAAGACCGCCCACCAAGCGCAGCGGGCGGGGCAGATCATCCAGCGCATCCGTGCCTTCGTGAAGCGCAGCGAGCCCAACCGCGCCCTGGCGGACGTCCACACCATGGTCAGCGAGGCGGTCGAGCTGGCCGACATCGAACTGCGCCGGCACAACGTGCGCCTGACCCACTACGTGGCGGCGCGGCTGCCCCAGGTGATGGCCGACACCATCCTGATCGAGCAGGTGCTGGTCAACCTGATGAAGAACGGCGCCGAGTCCATCGAGCACGCCCAGCGCCCACCGCCCCGGCGCAGCGTGGAGCTGCGTGTCGTTCCCCGCCAGCTCGAAGGCCGCGAGGTGATCGAGTTCACGGTGCAGGACACCGGCAAGGGCCTGGCCCCCGAAGTGCTGGAGCATCTGTTCGAGGCCTTCTTCTCCACCAAGCAGGAAGGCATGGGCATGGGCCTGAACCTGTGCCGCAGCATCGTCGAGTCCCACCAGGGGAGGATGCAGGCGGAGAACCTCTACAATGGCCCGGAGGTCACCGGCTGCCGGTTCTCCTTCTGGCTTCCGCTGGCGCAGCCTGCGGATGCCACTACGAATTCTGTAGCAAACGCATCACATCCAAGGACCCCTGCATGAGCTTGATTCCGAAAAAAGGCACCGTCTACGTCGTGGATGACGACGAAGCCGTCCGCGACTCCCTGCAGTGGTTGCTGGAAGGCAAGGACTATCGGGTGCGCTGCTTTGATTCGGCGGAATCCTTCCTCTCGCGCTACGACCCCCGCGAAGTCGCCTGCCTCATCGTGGACATCCGCATGGGCGGCATGACCGGCCTGGAACTGCAGGACCGGCTCCTCGAACGCAAGTCCCCCCTGCCCGTCGTCTTCATCACCGGCCACGGCGACGTGCCCATGGCCGTGAACACCATGAAGAAAGGCGCGCTCGATTTCATCCAGAAGCCGTTCAACGAGGAAGAGCTCGTGGGCCTGGTGGACCGCATGCTCGACCGGGCGCGCGAATCGTTCGCCGGCCACCAGCAGGCCGCCAGCCGCGACGCCCTGCTGTCCAAGCTCACCGGCCGTGAAGCCCAGGTGCTGGAGCGCATCGTCGCCGGCCGCCTGAACAAGCAGATCGCCGACGACCTGGGCATCAGCATCAAGACCGTGGAGGCGCACCGCGCCAACATCATGGAAAAGCTGAACGCCAACACCGTGGCCGACCTGCTCAAGATCGCCCTCGGCCAGAACGCGCCCAAAGGCTGATTGCTCCTGATTTGATAGCTGCCAGCACAATCAAACCGCCGGCAGGCAGCCGTTTTCATTGCCAACCTGAGTTTCTCGACGAATGACAGCCCAACTGATCGACGGCAACGCCCTCTCCCGCCAACTGCGCACCGAAGTGGCCCAGCGCGCCGCTGCCCTGAAAGCGCGCGGCACCGTCCCCGGCCTGGCCGTGGTGCTGGTGGGCGACAACCCTGCCAGCCAGGTCTACGTGCGCAACAAGGTCAAGGCCTGCGAGGACAGCGGGCTGCATTCGGTGCTGGAAAAGTACGATGCCACGATGAGCGAGGCCGAACTGCTCGCCCGCGTCGAGGCACTGAACAACGACCCGGCCATCCACGGCATCCTGGTGCAGTTGCCGCTGCCCGCGCACATCGACGCGCAGAAGGTCATCGAGGCGATCTCGCCCGCCAAGGACGTGGACGGCTTTCACATCGCCAGCGCCGGCGCGCTCATGACCGGCATGCCCGGTTTCTGGCCCTGCACGCCCTATGGCTGCATGAAGATGCTCGAATCCATCGGTTACTCGCTGCAGGGCAAGCATGCGGTGGTCATCGGCCGCAGCAACATCGTGGGCAAGCCGATGGCGCTCATGCTGCTGCAAAAGAACGCCACCGTGACCGTGTGCCACAGCGCCACGCAAGATCTGAAGGCGCAGACCCTTCAGGCGGACGTGATCGTGGCCGCCGTGGGCAAGCGCAACGTGCTCACGGCCGACATGGTCAAGCCCGGCGCGGTGGTGATCGACGTGGGCATGAACCGCAACGACGAAGGCAAGCTCTGCGGCGACGTGGACTTCGCCAGCGTGAGCGAGGTGGCCGGCTGGATCACGCCCGTGCCCGGCGGCGTCGGCCCCATGACCATCACCATGCTGCTCGTCAACACGCTCGAAGCCGCGGAGCGCGCAGCCGCCTGACCATTTTTGCTGCCACGGCCGGCTTGAACCTGACCCATCCAACGCCATCTATCCGCGCATGAGCAATCCCCTCCTCGCCCCCTCCGACCTCCCCCTGTTCGACCGCATCCAGCCCAGCGACGTGGCTCCGGCGGTCGATGTGCTGCTGCAACGTGCGAGCGCGGCACTGGAAACCGTCACGGCGCCCGACTTTCCGGCGCGATGGGAATCGATTGCCCAGGTGCTGGATGTCGCGACCGAAGCGCTGGGGCGCTCCTGGGGCGCGGTGAGCCACCTCAACAGCGTGGCCGACACCCCCGAACTGCGCGCGGCCTACAACGAGGCCCTGCCCCGCGTCACCGAGTTCTGGACCCGCCTGGGCGCCGATGAACGCCTGTACGCCAAGTACAAGGCCATCGATCCGCAGACGCTGAACACCGAGCAGCGCCAGGCCTTGCGCAACGCCGTGCGCAACTTCGTGCTGTCGGGCGCCGAGCTGCAGGGCCCGGCGCGCGAACGATTCGCGCAAATCCAGGAACGCCAGGCGGAACTCAGCCAGAAGTTCAGCGAAAACGCGCTCGACGCCACCGACGCCTTCGCCTACTACGCCCGGGAAGACGAGCTCGACGGGCTGCCCCAAGACGTGAAGCAGGCCGCACTGGCCGCCGCGCAAGCCGAGGGCAAGGCCGGCTACAAGCTCACCCTCAAGATGCCTTGCTACCTGCCGGTGATGCAGTTCGCCCGCAGCAGCGCCTTGCGCGAAACGCTGTACCGCGCCTATGTCACCCGCGCCTCGGACCAGGCCGAAGGCGATGCCAAACGCTTCGACAACAGCGCGCTCATCCGAGAGATCCTCGCCCTGCGCAAGGAAGAAGCACAACTGTTGGGCTACGCCAATTTCGGCGAGGTGTCGGTCGTCGCCAAGATGGCCGACTCGCCCCAGGAGGTGATCGACTTCCTGCGTGACCTGGCCCGCCGTGCCCGGCCCTACGCCGAAAAAGACGTCGCCGACATGCGCGAGTTCGCCGCGAAGGATCTCGGCATTGCCGATCCGCAGGCCTGGGACTGGCCCTACATCTCCGAGAAGCTCAAGGAAGCGCGCTACGCCTTCAGCGAGCAGGAAGTCAAACAGTATTTCACCGCGCCCAAGGCCCTGGCCGGCCTGTTCAAGATCGTTGAGACGCTGTTCGAAGTGGCCATTCGCCGCGACAGCGCGCCCGTCTGGAACCCGGCCGTGGAGTTCTACCGCATCGAGCGCGGCACGGAGCTCGTGGGCCAGTTCTACCTGGACCAGCCAGCGCGCAACGGCAAACGCGGCGGCGCCTGGATGGACGATGTGCGCACCCGCTGGCTGCGCCCCGACACGGGCAAACTGCAAACGCCCGTGGCGCACCTGGTGTGCAACTTCGCCGAAGGCGTGAACGGTGCGCCGCCGCTGCTGACCCATGACGACGTCATCACGCTGTTCCACGAGTTCGGCCACGGCCTGCACCACATGCTCACCCAGATCAACGAGCGCGATGTCTCGGGCATCAGCGGCGTCGAATGGGATGCGGTCGAGTTGCCAAGCCAGTTCATGGAAAACTTCTGCTGGGAGTGGGACGTGCTCAAGCACATGACCGCCCATGTGGAAACTGGCGAGCCGCTGCCGCGCGCGCTGTTCGACAAGATGATCGCGGCGAAGAATTTCCAGAGCGGCATGGGCACGCTGCGGCAGATCGAATTCGCACTGTTCGACATGCTGCTGCACACCTCGCACGACCCGTCGCAGGACTTCATGCCCCTGCTGGCCCAGGTCCGCAGCGAGGTGTCGGTGCTGACGCCGCCGGCCTTCAGCCGCACCGCCCACACCTTCAGCCACATCTTCGCAGGCGGGTATGCCGCAGGCTACTACAGCTACAAATGGGCCGAAGTGCTCAGCGCGGACGCTTACGCCGCGTTCGAGGAGACGGCCGGTGCGGACGGCCTGCCCAGCGCCGAGACCGGGCGCCGCTACCGCCAGGCCATTCTGGAAGCGGGCGGCAGCCGCCCGGCCATGGAGTCGTTCAAGGCGTTCCGCGGCCGCGCGCCCAGCCTGGATGCGCTGCTGCGCCACCAAGGCATGGCCGGCAACGCCTGAGCCCATCGATACCCGAGACCGTTCCCTTTGGAGTCCTACGACATGAAGCAACCGCTCCTTGCCCTCGCGCTGGCTTCGACCTTCCTGGCCGTGACCGCCCTGCCCGCCCAGGCGCAGCAGGTGTACCGCATCGTCGGCCCCGATGGAAAAGTGACCTTCTCGGACCGCGCGCCCGATGCCAAGACGCCACCGGCCCAGGTCGGCGGCGGACGCGCCAGCGGCCCGGCCCTGCCTTATGAACTGCAGCAGGTCGCCACCCGTTTCCCGGTCACGCTCTACACCGGCAACGACTGCGCGCCGTGCGTGAGCGCGCGCAACCTGCTGGTGAACCGCGGCGTACCATTCACCGAACGCACGGTGAACACCGAAGAAGATGCCGATGCGCTCAAGCGCCTCAGCGGCTCGACCAACCTGCCGTTCGGCACCATCGGCTCGCAACAGCTCGTCGGCTTTTCGGACAGCGAGTGGATGCAGTACCTCGACGCGGCAGGCTACCCCAAGCAATCGCAGCTGCCGCCGAGCTATCGCCGCGCCCCTGCGGCACCGATGGTCGCCGCCAAGCCGGCAACCCCCGCAGCGGCGGCGGCACCTGCCGCGCCGGCGGAAGCACCACGCCCCGCCGCACCGAGCGGCAATGGTGGCAGAACGCCAAGCAACCCGGCAGGCATCACGTTCTGACGCAACATCCGGCACTGCAGGCCGGGCGCGGCGTCACTCCCGCAGATTGCAACACGGTCTGCAGTGCCATTCGGTACCGGGCCATCAGGCCGGCGGCGGCCCGGCCCTGAGGGTGTTCAGTATTGAACGGTGTGCACGCCCTGCGCCGTGCCCAGCAGGCACACGTGGGCTTTCTGGTGCGCGAACACGCCCACGGTCATGACGCCCGGCCATTGGTTCACCTCCGACTCGAAAGCCAGTGGATCGGTGATGCGCAGGCCACGCACATCCAGAATGTGCTGCTGGTTGTCCGTCACCAAAGGCGCGCCGTCTTTCTGGCGCAGCGTGGCTTGGCCGCCCAGGGCCGCGAAGCGGCGGGCAATCTGCTGTGCCGCCATGGGAATCACTTCCACGGGCAGCGGAAACTGGCCCAGTGCATCCACCCGCTTCGACTCGTCGGCAATGCACACGAACTGCCGGGCCAGCGCCGCCACGATTTTTTTCGCGCGTGAGCGCGGCGCCGCCGCCCTTGACCATGTGGCCCTGACCGTCGATCTCGTCGGCGCCGTCGATGTAAACCGCCAGGGACTCGACTTCGTTCGCATCGAACACGGGAATCCCCAAGGCCTTCAGCCGCTGGGTGCTGGCTTCGGAGCTGGACACGGCACCCCGGATGCGCTCTTTGATGGTGGCCAGCGCGGTGATGAAATGGTTCACCGTGGAGCCGGTGCCGACGCCGACGATCTCGCCGGGCACGACGTATTGCAGCGCCGCCTGGCCGACCAGGGCCTTGAGTTCTTCTTGGGTGAGGGGTGAGGGTGTCGTCATGGGGGAAAATCGGGAGTAGTTCACCGAATTATCCCCATGTCCTTGATCCCCTACGCCCTCGCCCGTCCTCTTCTTTTCGGCATGGATGCCGAAGCCGCCCACGACATGACCATGGACATGCTGTCGCGCGGCCAACGCACGCCCTTGCAATGGGCCTGGTGCAACGACACCGTGGAAGACCCCGTGACGCTGGCAGGCGTGACCTTTCCCAACCGGGTCGGGTTGGCCGCGGGCCTGGACAAGAACGCCCGCTGCATCGACGCACTGGGTGCCATGGGTTTCGGTTTTGTCGAGGTTGGCACCGTCACGCCCAAGGACCAGCCGGGCAACCCCAAGCCACGCATGTTCCGGCTGCCGCAGGCCAACGCGCTCATCAACCGCTTGGGGTTCAACAACGAAGGGCTCGACGCCTTCCTGCACAACGTGCAGCAGGCGCGTTTTCGCACCCAGGCGCGCAAACACCCCATGTTGCTGGGATTGAACATCGGGAAGAACGCCACCACGCCGATCGAGAACGCCACTGCGGACTACCTGGCCTGCCTGGACGGCGTCTATCCCCACGCGGACTACGTCACGGTGAATATCAGTTCACCGAACACACAAAACCTTCGCGCCTTGCAGAGCGATGAGGCCCTGGATGCACTGCTGGGCGCCATCGCCGAGCGGCGAGAAGCCCTTGCCCAGCGCCATGCCAACGCACAGGGCGCTCCGCGCCGCGTACCGGTGTTCGTCAAGATCGCCCCCGATCTGGACGCGGCCCAGGTTGAGCTGATTGCGGCCACACTGCAGCGCCACGGGATGGATGGCGTCGTGGCCACCAACACCACAATTGCCCGCGATGCCGTCAAGGGAATGCAGCATGCCGAGGAAACTGGCGGGCTCAGCGGCGCGCCGGTGCTGGAAGCCAGCAATCGGGTGATCCGCCAATTGCGGCAGGCACTGGGGCCGCAATTTCCGATCATTGGCGTGGGCGGCATTCTGAGTGCGGACGACGCCGTGAGCAAGATCAAGGCGGGCGCCGATGTGGTGCAGATCTACACCGGCCTCATCTACCAAGGCCCTTCGCTGGTTCCGCAGGCAGCCCGGGCGATCAAGGCCATGCGCTGAAGCCAATGCAAAAAGGACCCAATAGGGTCCTTTCGAATGTTCCACGCAAGGCTTACGACGCGTGCGAGGCGCGGCCTCAACGCCGCATCTGCATGATCAGCGGCATGGCCAGACCCGCCCACCGAATCAGCCGGGCTGGCCCCGCCACCACTGCCAGTCCGGCCACCACGGCAACAGCGGCCGGGTGCGATCGCGCGAAGGCGAGCAGCCGGATGGTCATCGAAGTGTCTGAGTCAGCAGCTTGCCGTTGGTCTTGTGCGGCCTGCACCTGCATGGCCTGCGACCGAGCGGCGCGCCGTGCGCGCACGCGCTGGCGTTGCATGGCGATGCGCTCTAAAACCTTTTGCTGGCGATCGCTCAAGGAAGCGGATCCATCTTGCGATGTGGAAGTCATGGGTTCAGAGCCTTTCCTTGATATCACGCCAATCCTGGGCCAGTTCTTGCCGCGTCAGCACGAAAGCGTTGCCCGCCTGCTTGGCCACCGAGATCAATCCGATCAAGGCACCGGCCCACAGCACCAGCCAGGTGCCCGCCACCAGCCAGCCCACCATCGTGCGCTGGGGTGAATCCCAAAATTGCACCAGCACGGCGAGTGACGCGAGCACCAGGGTGACGACCGTGAGACCGCCCACGGCAACCACCAGCATGACCATCAAGCCCAAGCGCCGCTTCTGTTCGGCCCATTCGAGCCTCACCAGATCCAGCCGGTCTTCCGCAGCAATGGCCCCTTCGATGACGGCAGCGCGCCATCGCGCAACCCAGCCGTCCAATCCCAGAAGTGCCAACCAATTCATGCGAGCCTCTCTTGAGCCATCAGGTCATTGTTTTTAATGGGGATCAGCGGCGAGCCAGCAGGAAGCCGACCAAGGCACCTGCTGCCAGGCAGCGGTGGCCACACGCCAAGGTTCGTCATGGGCGTATTGGTCAGCGGCGCGGGCGGCTTCCTTGGCTTGGTAGGCGGCATCCTGGGCAGCGCGCACAGCGGAGTCACGCACCGAGTGGATGCCATCGTCCAGGCGCTGGCGCAGTTGCTTGATTTCCGGAACGCTGTCCAGGTCCTTGCTGGACAAAAGGCCACGCAAGTCAGAGACCAGCTTTTCCAGTTCGTTTTGCGCGGAAGAAAGCGTGTTGGATGCAGAAGTCATGAAGAGCCTTTCATAGCATGGAATAAAGGTAATCCGCCCCATACAGCCGGGCTGTAGGCGGATGCCCCATCTTAGTCACACGCTTTACATACGGCCGTAGGCCATGGCCGCTTGGATGAGAAAGTCAGCGGGAGACTTGATCTGCGACATGCTCGCCCAACGCCAGCGCACTGGTAAGGCCTGGCGACTCG
This sequence comes from Acidovorax sp. KPB24-03, assembly GCF_057546605.1. NCBI lineage: Bacteria > Pseudomonadati > Pseudomonadota > Betaproteobacteria > Burkholderiales > Comamonadaceae > Acidovorax > Acidovorax sp. KPB24-03. The sequence goes on from NZ_BAAJYR010000024.1 coordinate 13,205, forward strand.
ATGCCGAACAGCTGGATGAGCCCACCCATGCCATGCGTTTCAGGGCCTTGGATGCAAAAGTCCGCTGCGGGCTCGCCCGGCCCGTGGATCTTGGGCCGAATGCCTGCATAGCCAGGCACCAGAGCGCCATCCCGCAGGCTGGGCCAGTACCGGCGAACCTCCGCATAGAACGCCTCGCCGCGCGCAGGATCGACCGACAGGTCGTCGGCCGAGCCCACCCACTCCACGTCGGGACCGAACTTGGCTTGGTGTCCCATGTCCAGTGTCAGGTGCACGCCCAGGCCAGCCGCTTCGGGAACGGGGTAGATCAAGCGGGAAAACGGCGATGCGCCCGTCAGCGTGAAGTAACTGCCCTTTGCGTACCGGGCCGTTGGCACATGGCGCGGATCGAGCCCATGGAACCGCTTGGCCAGATCGGGCGCCTGCAGGCCTGCGGCATTCACCAGCGTGCGGCACCCAAGCGCGTACCGTCGCTCGCTTCCAAAACGATAGCATCACCCCCTAGTACTGCATGCGCCAGAGGCGAATTCAGTGCCACGATGCCACCCTGGTTCTCCAGATCGCCTTGGAGCGAGAGCATGAAGGCATGGCTGTCCACGATGCCGGTGCTGGGCGACAGCAATGCGGCCACGCATTCCAGCGCAGGCTCCAACGCCCGGGCCTGCTCCCGCGTCAGCCATTGCAGGTCGGTGACGCCATTGGCATGCGCCTTTTGCTGGATGCTTTCCAGCGATGCCCGCTGCTCGTCCGACGTGGCAACGATCAGCTTGCCGCAGCGCCGGTGCGCGATGCCCCTTGCCTCGCAATACGCGTAGAGCATGTCGCGGCCCTGCACGCACAGCCGGGCCTTGAGCGATCCTGGGGGGTAATAGATCCCCGCATGCACCACTTCGCTGTTGCGGGAGCTGGTTCCCGTGCCAATCGCATTGGCGGCTTCGAGCACCAGCACCTCGCGGCCCCGCAGGCCAGGGCGCGCGCAACGGCCAGGCCCACCACCCCCGCGCCAACGACAACGCAATCCACCGACTCGGTCATGATGACTGCCTGCCTTGCGCTTCGAACCCATCGATCACGTTCACTGCGTTGAGACCCAGCTCTGCGGCGGCATAGCCGCCTTCCAGCACGAACACGGTCGGCAGGTTCAGTTGTGCCAGGCGCTGCCCGATCCGAGAAAAGTCCCGGGATGCCAAGGAGAAGCGCGAGATGGGATCCCCCTCGAACGTATCCAAGCCCAGGGAGACCACCACCGCTTGCGGCCCGTAAGCCAGGATGGCCACGCAGGCCTTTTCCAATGCGGCAAACCATGCGTCGAACCCGGTGCCGGCGGGCAGCGGAAGATTCAGGTTGAAGCCTGCTCCGGCGCCGTGGCCGGTCTCGTCCGCATGGCCCAGATAAAAAGGGTATTCAGTCATTGGGTCGCCATGGATGCTGATGAACAGCACATCCGAACGCTCGTAGAAAATGCTTTGGGTGCCATTGCCGTGGTGGTAATCCACATCCAGCACCGCCACGCGAGGCATGCCGGAGTTGCGCAGCGTCTGGGCTGCGACGGCCGCATTGTTGAGGAAACAGTAGCCTCCCATGAAGTCCGGCCCCGCATGGTGGCCGGGCGGCCGAGTCACGCAAAACGATGCACCCGCGGCACCGCTGCCCACCGCGGACGCGGCACTGGCAGCCGCGTCCGCGCCCGCCTTGGCCGCGGCCCAGGTGCCTTCGGCCAGCGGAGTCCCGTTGTCTATGGAATACAGACCATAGCGCGCTGTGAAATTCGCGGGTTCGATGTCCGACCGCAAGGTGCGAACCGGCCACACGGAGGGAAACGGCTGCACAGCGGCATTCGCCGGGTCTTGCGCCAGCCACTGCTGCCACGCGGTCTGCAGGAACGACAGATACCGCTCCGCATGAATTTGCTTCAACACGGCAGTGCTGTCGATATTGGGTGCCAAGAGCGCGTGGCCGCACTCTTTCAGACGCTGCTCGACATAATCCTGGCGCGCCGGCTTCTCGAAGCACGGCACCCGTTCGCCGCGAAAGAACTCATGCACCGGGGCATGGGCGTTGTGCAGGGGATTGTGAAAGGTGAGCATCGTCTGGCGGCCTCGGGAATCGAAACCATCGATTGTGGCCGAACGCAGCGCGCCGAACGCGTTGGTGGCGGGCATCCGACGAGGCCCCATCCATCGCGAAGCAGGCAACAAAAAACCCCTGCAGACAAAGCCTGCAGGGGTTGATGTGGTGGGTGATACATGGATCGAACATGTGACCCCTGCCGTGTGAAGGCAGTGCTCTACCGCTGAGCTAATCACCCATTGAATCAGCCATGCGACGCACTTCTGATTCAAAAAAACACTGGTGGGTGATACATGGATCGAACATGTGACCCCTGCCGTGTGAAGGCAGTGCTCTACCGCTGAGCTAATCACCCGTGTTGTCTTGCGACAAGCCCATGATTATTGCACAGCTTTTTCGACCGAAGACTCAATTCGCCAAATTGTTTTTCCACCACTGGCTTTGTCGATATGGGCCAGCGTCTCCTCGTGCAACGACAGTTCCTGTTCGCTGGCGGTGAGCACCTGCAAGACCAGCGCGCTCAGATCGATCGGCGCCACACGAATGCCGGACTTGGTGTCGCTTTCTTCATCAGAGATCAGCAACGGGTCCTGCCCGCGCGTCAGGTTGATGTAGACATCAGCCAGCAGTTCCGCATCCAGCAGCGCGCCGTGCAGCGTGCGGCCGGAATTGTCGACGCCCAGCCGGTCGCACAGGGCATCCAGCGAATTGCGCTTGCCAGGAAACATCTCCTTGGCCATCACCAGCGTGTCGGTCACGCTCTCGACGTACGTCTTGAAGCCTGGGCGGCCTGTCAGTTCCAGCTCCTTGTTGAGGAAGCCCACGTCGAAGGCCGCGTTGTGGATGATGATTTCCGCACCCTGCAGGTACTGCAGGATGTCGTCGGCCATCTCCGCAAACTTCGGCTTGTCCCGCAGGAATTCGTTGCTGATGCCGTGCACCTTGAGCGCGTCTTCATGGCTGTCGCGCCCTGGATTGAAATACAGGTGCAGGTTGTTGCCGGTGAGCTTGCGGTTCAGCAACTCCACGCATCCCAGTTCAATGATGCGGTCGCCGCCTTCGGCCGACAGGCCGGTGGTTTCCGTGTCCAGAACGATCTGACGCGACATCAGTGGTTCTCCTTGGCGTGGTTGATGGTGTACTTGGGGATCTCCACCGTCACGTCGCTCTGGGCAAGAATCGCCTGGCAACTCAGACGCGACTGTGGCTCCAGGCCCCAGGCGCGGTCGAGCAGGTCCTCTTCTTCCTCTTCAGCCTCATTGAGGGACGCTCCCCCGGCACGCACGATCACATGGCAGGTCGTGCAGGCACAACTCATGTCGCACGCATGCTCGATCTTGATGCCGTTGTCGAGCAAGGCTTCGCAGATCGAGGTACCGGAAGGCGCCGTGATGTCGGCGCCCGCGGGGCAGTACTCTGGATGGGGCAGTATTTTGATGACGGGCATGGGGCTGGATCGTCGTTTAAAGGGTTTGCACGTTCTTGCCGCCAAGGGCCTGCTGGATTCCGCGATTCATGCGGTGCGCCGCGAATGCCTCGGTCCCGTGGGCCAGGGCCTGGGTCGCCGCCTCGATCGCTGCCGCGTCGTCCAGTTCACGCGCCTGCTGCAAGGCCAGCATCAGTGCTTCAATGGTTTCGCGTTCGTCGGTTTCGAGCAGATCGGCATCGGCATCCAGCGCACTGCGGGTGGCCATCAACATGCGATCGGCATCCACCCGCGCCTCGACCAGCGACCGCGCCCGCATGTCCTGCGCGGCCGTTGCAAAGCCTTCTTGCAGCATGCGTGCAATGTGGTCGTCCGACAGGCCGTAGGAAGGCTTGACGTCGACGCGCGCTTCGATGCCACTGCCCTGCTCTTTCGCGCTCACGTTGAGCAGGCCATCGGCATCGACGGTGAACGTGACCCGTATCCTGGCCGCGCCTGCAGCCATCGGTGGAATGCCGCGCAGCTCGAACCGCGCCAAGCTCCGGCAATCCGCCACCAAGTCGCGTTCGCCTTGCACCACATGAATGGCCAGGGCGGTCTGTCCGTCCTTGTACGTGGTGAAGTCCTGCGCCTTGGCGGTGGGAATGGTTTCGTTGCGAGACACGATGCGCTCGACCAGCCCGCCCATGGTTTCGATGCCGAGCGACAAAGGAATCACGTCCAGCAGCAGCATGTCGCCCGATGGATTGTTGCCCGCCAACTGGTTGGCCTGAAGGGCGGCACCCAGTGCGACGACCTCGTCCGGATTCAGATTGTTCAGTGGTTCCGTTCCGAAGAACGCTTGCACTGCGCGCTGCACTTGCGGCATGCGCGTGGAGCCACCCACCATGACCACGCCTTGCACCTCTTCGGGAGACAGCTGCGCATCGCGAAGGGTGCGGCGCGCCGCCGCAATTGAACGCTGGGTGAGTGGCGCCGTGGCCGCTTCCAGATCAGCCCGGTGCACGGCGACGTCAATGCTCGCGCCCGATACCTCGGCAACGAAGGCTGCAGTCTCGGCAGCGCTGAGCGCCTCTTTGCATGCGCGGGCGGCCAACCGAACGGCGGCCTTGTCTCGGGCGGTGGCAGCCACCAGGCCCTGCTGCTGAAGCACCCAGTCGGACAGCGCCGCGTCGTAGTCGTCGCCACCCAGAGCCGAGTCGCCTCCCGTGGCGATCACTTCGAACACCCCTTGGGTCAGCCGCAGGATCGACACATCGAACGTGCCCCCACCGAGGTCATACACCGCATAGACGCCTTCGCTGGCATTGTCGAGGCCGTAGGCAATGGCGGCGGCAGTCGGCTCGTTGATGAGCCGCAGCAGATTCAAGCCCGCCAAACGCGCTGCGTCCTTGGTGGCTTGGCGCTGCGCATCATCGAAATAAGCCGGGACGGTGATGACCGCACCGAAAATCTCGTCGTCAAAGCTATCTTCGGCACGGAAGCGCAATGTCGCCAGGATCTCCGCGCTGACCTCCACCGCCGACTTGGCGCCGTCCACGGTTTTCAGAGAGACCATGCCACCGCCGCCTTCATCCTGCGCTTCGACAAAGTCGTAGGGGAGCTTTTCGGGATGGGCAATATCCTGCAGGCTGCGCCCCATGAACCGCTTGGCTGAGGCAATGGTATTGCCCGCGTCCTGCGCCTGGGCTGCCACCGCTTCGTAGCCGATCTGGCGACGGCCTTCTGCCAAGTAGCGAACGACAGACGGCAGCAACACACGACCCTGGTTGTCGGGGAGGCACTCGGCCACGCCGTTGCGCACAGCCGCCACCAGGGAATGGGTGGTGCCCAAATCGATGCCCACGGCAATGCGCCGCTGGTGCGGATCGGGGGATTGGCCGGGTTCTGAAATCTGCAAAAGCGCCATGGGGTCTTTTTCTAGGTGGGAGGCGGCATGCACTGGCTGCCGCATCCATTCGATCGATCAATCAATAAAGGCAGGCGCTATTGTCCCAGTGCGCCTCTGCGGCGGTCGATATCGTCGGCAAATCGCGCAATGAACATGAGGGCTCTGACTTCGTTCGCGGCGGCAGCGTAGTCGCGCTGCCCATCCAAAAGCTGCTCGCACCGCTGCAGGGCCGTAGCGCGCGCGTCTCGAACGGCTTGCTCCAGCGCATCGAACGAAGAAGGATCCGCTGCGTCATCGAGCGCCTCGCGCCATTCCATCTGCTGCATCAGAAAATCGGTGGGCATGGCCGTGTTGTCTTCGGCCCGGATCGACGCGCCGCCCAGTTCGCACAGATAGGCCGCGCGCTTGAGGGGGTCCTTGATGCGTTGGTATGCCTCGTTGATGCGCACCGACCATTGCATTGCCAGGCGTTGCGCCGAGGGGCCATGCATGGCAAATCGATCAGGATGGGCTTCGCGCTGCAACTCTTTCCAACGGGCATCCAGGGCCGGGCGATCCTGCGCGAATTGGCGTGGCACGCCGAAGAGTACGAAGTCGTCGGATTGAAGGTTCATGTCAAGAAAAAAAACCGCCAGCACGGAACGCGTTGGCGGTTCACTGCAACCAGCGTGGATGGAAAGGTCAAACCCGGAAGCTCTCTCCGCAGCCACACCGGTCGCGCTCGTTGGGATTGTTGAATTTGAAGCCTTCGTTCAACCCCTCGCGCACGAAATCCAGCTGGGTGCCATCAATGTAGGCCAAGCTCTTGGGATCGATGAGCACCTTCACGCCATGGTCTTCGAACACCATGTCTTCCGGGCCCTGCTCGTCCACATATTCCAGCTTGTAAGCCAAGCCGGAGCAACCCGTCGTCTTCACGCCCAGCCGAACCCCGACGCCCTTGCCGCGACGGGAGAGATAGCGGCTCACATGTCGGGCCGCAGCTTCGGTCAATGTGATCGCCATGTCACCTCGCCCCGTTCAGGCAGCGGCCATAGCGGTGTGCTTGGCCTTGTAGTCTTGCACGGCCGCCTTGATCGCGTCTTCCGCCAGGATGGAGCAATGGATCTTGACCGGAGGCAAGGCCAGTTCTTGCGCAATTTCCGCGTTCTTGAGGGCAGCCGCCTCATCCAGCGTCTTGCCTTTCACCCATTCCGTGACCAGGGACGACGATGCAATCGCCGAACCGCAGCCATACGTCTTGAAGCGGGCATCTTCGATCACACCGGTTTCGGGGTTGACCTTGATCTGCAGCTTCATCACGTCGCCGCACGCCGGTGCGCCCACCATGCCGGTGCCCACCGAATCGTCGCCCTTGTCGAACGAGCCCACATTGCGGGGGTTCTCGTAATGGTCGATCACTTTGTCTGAATAAGCCATGATGTTTACCTCTTGAATCTGCTGACCGACGCCATCAATGGGCGGCCCACTGGATGGCGCTGATGTCAACGCCGTCCTTGTACATTTCCCACAAAGGGCTCAACTCGCGCAGCTTGGCCACGTTGTGTCGGATGGTGGATACCGCGTAGTCGATCTCTTCTTCTGTGGTGAAGCGGCCGATCGTCATGCGCAGGCTGCTGTGTGCCAGCTCGTCGCTGCGGCCCAGAGCGCGCAGTACGTAGCTGGGTTCCAGGCTGGCGGAAGTGCAGGCAGAGCCCGACGACACGGCCAGGCCCTTGATGCCCATGATCAGCGACTCGCCTTCGACGTAGTTGAAGCTGATGTTCAGGTTGTGCGGCACACGGCGCTCCATGTCGCCGTTCACGAACACCTGCTCGATGTCGTGCAAACCATCGAGCAGGCGCTTTTGCAGTGCCTTGGCTTTTGCCAGATCCTGCGCCATCTCTTCGCGGGCGATGCGGAAAGCCTCGCCCATGCCCACGATCTGATGGGTCGGCAATGTACCGGAACGCATCCCGCGCTCATGCCCACCGCCATGCATCTGCGCTTCCAGCCGCACGCGGGGCTTACGCCGCACATACAGCGCGCCAATGCCCTTGGGGCCATATGTCTTGTGGGAGGCCAGGCTCATCAGATCGACAGGCAGCGTCGAAAGATCGATGTCCACCTTGCCCGTGGCTTGCGCAGCGTCCACGTGGAAGATGATGCCCTTTTCACGGCACAGGGCACCGATCGCCGGCAGGTCCTGGATCACCCCGATTTCGTTGTTCACGAACATGACGCTCAGCAGGATGGTGTCTGGGCGAATGGCCGCCTTGAGCACCTCGAAATCGAGCAGGCCGTTTTCCTGCACGTCCAGGTAGGTGACTTCGAAGCCTTGGCGCTCCATCTCGCGCATGGTGTCCAGCACGGCCTTGTGCTCGGTCTTCACCGTGATCAGGTGCTTGCCCTTGCCCTTGTAGAACTGCCCTGCACCCTTGATGGCCAGGTTGTTGGACTCGGTGGCCCCGCTCGTCCAGACGATCTCACGAGGGTCCGCATTGATCAGGCGAGCAACTTCCACACGGGCTTTTTCAACGGCTTCTTCCGCCTCCCAACCCCAGGCGTGGCTCCGTGAAGCCGGGTTGCCGAAATGCTCGCGCAACCATGGAATCATGGCATCCACGACCCTCGGGTCCACTGGCGTAGTGGCACCGTAGTCGAGATAGATGGGAAAGTGGGGGGTCATGTCCATGGCTGGCTCAGTAAGGGGTCTGGCTGGCGAGAGTCAGAAGTCAAAATCCGGCGTATGCGACTGCCCGGCCAAAGCCGGGCATCCACTCACGACTTGGCGAACACGTTGCCCAACGCGAAAACCGAGTTGGGTGCATTGACGCGAATCGGCTTCACGACCGGCGTTGTCGAGATGGCACGGCGCACGACGGGCTTGTCTTCGATCTGAACGCCCTTGGCCAATTGGTCGTCCACGAGCTTCTGAAGCGTGACCGAGTCCAGAAACTCGACCATGCGCTGGTTGAGCGACGCCCACAGTTCATGCGTCATGCAACGGCCGGCTTCGCCCAGGCAATTTTCCTTGCCACCGCACTGGGTGGCATCAATGGGCTCATCCACCGAGACGATGATGTCCGCCACGGTGATGTCCGCCGCCTTGCGGGCCAGCGTGTAGCCGCCGCCGGGGCCACGGGTGGATTCGACCAATTCATGCCGGCGCAACTTGCCGAAAAGCTGCTCCAGGTAGGAGAGCGAAATTTGTTGCCGCTGGCTGATTGCCGCCAAAGTGACGGGGCCATTGTTCTGGCGCAGGGCCAGATCGATCATGGCAGTGACCGCAAAACGGCCTTTGGTAGTGAGACGCATCGCAAGCTCCTTGTCGTCAGGCTTGTCCGTTATAGAAACGCCCCGAGGCAACATGATTGCCGCCTGAGGCACCGTCTCCGCCCCTAACTCCGTGCACCTCTCGCCTGGAAGCGAAGAGACTTTGGGAGCCCTTCATCGTTGGGCTGTTTTGTTGAGTGTTTCACCCAAGTATAGCACAAATCCCTATTGTTTTTGTCGGGTAACAAAACCCATCAGTCACCTTTCCTCCCCAACCGTCGCCAACTTGGCCGTTACAGCGCCACTTGGTCACCGCCGGAGGCCCCGAACGCCTGCGATTTCAATTGGCCCAACTGGTCCCGCACACGGGCGGCCTGTTCGAACTCCAGGTTGCGGGCATGCTCCAGCATGAGCTTTTCCAGCCGCTTGATTTCCCGGGCCACATCCTTTTCGGACATGTCTTCCACCTGGGCACGGCGCATCGATTCCTGCTCCAGCCTTTCGGCGTCCTTGCCAGCCTTCTCGCTGTACACCCCATCGATCAGGTCTCTCACCTGCTTGACGATGCTGCGGGGCGTGATTCCCTTTTCCTCGTTGTGTGCGATCTGCTTGATGCGCCGGCGTTCCGTTTCGCCCATGGCTTTTTTCATGGACTCGGTCACCCGATCGGCGTACAGGATGGCCTTGCCGTTCAGATTGCGCGCGGCGCGCCCGATGGTCTGGATCAGGCTGCGCTCGGCCCGCAGGAAGCCTTCCTTGTCGGCGTCGAGGATCGCCACCAGCGAGACCTCGGGAATGTCGAGCCCCTCGCGCAGCAGGTTGATCCCCACCAGCACGTCAAAGGCGCCCAGCCGCAGGTCGCGGATGATTTCCACGCGCTCGACCGTGTCGATGTCCGAGTGCAGGTAGCGCACCTTCACGCCGTTGTCGCTCAGGTAGTCGGTCAACTGCTCGGCCATCCGCTTGGTCAGCGTCGTGATGAGCACGCGCTCGGCCTTGTCCACGCGGATGCGAATCTCCTGCAGCACGTCGTCCACCTGATGGGTGGCGGGGCGCACTTCGACCTCGGGATCGATCAGCCCGGTGGGGCGTACCACCTGGTCCACCACCTGGCCGGAATGGGTCTTTTCGTAATCGGCCGGCGTGGCAGACACGAAGATCACCTGGCGCATGCGCGTCTCGAATTCCTCGAACTTGAGCGGGCGGTTGTCCAGTGCGGACGGCAGCCGGAAGCCGTACTCGACCAGCGTGGTCTTGCGCGAGCGGTCTCCGCTGTACATGGCGTTGAGCTGGCCGATCATCTGGTGGCTCTCGTCCAGGAACATGAGCGCATCGCTGGGCAGGTAGTCTGTGAGGGTGCTGGGCGGATCCCCCGGCGCAGCGCCCGACAGGTGGCGGGTGTAGTTCTCGATGCCCTTGCAGTGCCCCACTTCGCTGAGCATTTCCAGGTCGAACCGGGTGCGCTGCTCCAGGCGCTGCGCTTCCACCAGCTTGCCTTCGGACACGAACTGCCCCAGGCGCTCGGCCAGTTCGAGCTTGATGGTCTCCACCGCCGTCAGCACCTTGTCGCGCGGGGTCACGTAATGGCTGCTCGGGTACACCGTGAAGCGCGGGATCTTCTGCTTGACGCGGCCGGTGAGCGGGTCGAACAGCTGCAGGCTTTCGATCTCGTCGTCGAACAACTCGATGCGGATCGCCAGCTCGGAGTGCTCGGCCGGAAACACGTCGATGGTGTCGCCGCGCACGCGGAACTTGCCGCGGCTGAAGTCCTGCTCGTTGCGCTGGTACTGCATGCGGATGAGCTGCCCGATCACGTCGCGCTGGCTGAGCTTGTCGCCCACGCGCAGTGTCATCACCATGCGGTGGTAGCTTTCGGGCTCGCCGATGCCGTAGATCGCCGACACGGTGGCGACGATCACCACATCGCGCCGCTCCATCAGGCTCTTGGTGCACGACAGGCGCATCTGCTCGATGTGCTCGTTGATCGCGGAATCCTTCTCGATGAAGAGATCGCGCTGCGGCACATAGGCTTCGGGCTGGTAATAGTCGTAATAGCTCACGAAATATTCCACGGCGTTCTTCGGGAAGAACTCGCGGAACTCGCTGTAGAGCTGGGCAGCCAGGGTCTTGTTGGGCGCGAAAACGATGGCTGGACGCCCCATCCGCGCGATCACGTTGGCCATGGTGAACGTCTTGCCGGAGCCGGTCACCCCCAGCAGGGTCTGGAAGACCTCGCCGTCCCTGACCCCTTCCACGAGCTTTTCGATGGCCTCGGGCTGGTCGCCCGCAGGGGGATAGGGCTGGTACAGCTCGAACGGCGAGTCCGCGAAGCTGACGAACTGGCCGGTCACGGGTTCGGTGATGACTGGGTGCATGGTGTGGGGGCGACTCGCTTGCATGGGCCGCTAAAATCGGCGGTTGACCCGAAAGCCTATCGCAGCTTGGGGCGCAACGTCAGTTTTCCAACCTCCAAGGACTATTCAATGTCTCTGTTCACCGCCGTCGAAATGGCCCCCCGCGACCCGATCCTGGGTCTGAATGAGCAATACAACGCGGACACCAACCCCCACAAGGTCAATCTGGGCGTGGGTGTGTATTTCGACGACAACGGCAAGCTGCCCCTGCTGCAATGTGTCCAGGCCGCCGAAAAGGCCATGATGGAAAAGCCCGCCGCCCGCGGCTACCTGCCCATCGACGGCATCGTGGCCTATGACAATGCGGTCAAGGCCCTGGTGTTCGGCGCGGACAGCGAGCCCGTCACCTCCGGCCGCGTGGCCACGGTGCAGGCCATCGGCGGCACGGGCGGCCTCAAGATCGGCGCCGACTTCCTGAAGAAGGTCAGCCCCGATGCGAAGGTGCTGATTTCCGACCCCAGCTGGGAAAACCACCGCGCGCTGTTCACCAACGCCGGCTTCACGGTCGATACCTACGCCTACTACGACGCGGCCAAGCGCGGCGTCAACTTCGACGGCATGCTCGCCAGCCTGAACGCGGCCGCGGCCGGCACCATCGTCGTGCTGCATGCCTGCTGCCACAACCCCACCGGCTACGACATCACGCCTGAGCAGTGGGACCAGGTGATCGCGGTGGTCAAGGCCAAGGGCCTGACGCCTTTCCTGGACATGGCCTACCAGGGCTTCGGCCACGGCATCGCCGAAGACGGCGCGGTGATCGGCAAGTTCGTCGCCGCCGGCCTGAATTTCTTCGTGTCCACCTCGTTCAGCAAGAGCTTCAGCCTGTACGGCGAGCGCGTGGGCGGCCTGTCGGTGCTGTGCGCCGACAAGGAAGAAGCCGGCCGCGTGCTGAGCCAGCTCAAGATCGCCATCCGCACCAACTACTCCAACCCGCCCATCCACGGTGGCGCGGTGGTGGCGGCCGTGTTGGGCAACCCCGAGCTGCGCGCGCTGTGGGAAAAGGAACTGGGCGAGATGCGCGTGCGCATCAAGGCCATGCGCCAGAAGCTGGTCGACGGCCTGAAGGCGGCCGGCGTGAAGCAGGACATGTCGTTCATCACGCAGCAAATCGGCATGTTCAGCTACTCCGGCCTGTCCAAGGACCAGATGGTGCGCCTGCGCAGCGAGTTCGGCGTGTACGGCACCGACACCGGCCGCATGTGCGTGGCCGCGCTCAACAGCAAGAACATCGACTACGTCTGCCAGTCGATCGCCAAGGTGGTGTGACCCCCTGCCCCGGCCGCCAATAAAAAAACCGCCTTCGGGCGGTTTTTTATTAAGGGTGTTTCAGGCCGCCAGCACAATATCTTCTAGGGCATACCGCTATAAATAATATAGCAATCAACCCCACAGCACCGACCGCATCGAGATGGAGGCCGACTGGTAGCCGGTGTTGAAGAAGCGCGGCATTTCGCGCGCCTCGGCCGCGGCGGCGGCATACAGGAGAGGCAGGTAGTGCTCGTGGCTGGGGTGGGCCTGCTGCGCGACCTGGCCCAGCCGCTGAAAGTGCTGCAGCGCGTCCAGCTCGCCCTGCTTGATTTGGTCATGCACCACGATGTCGAACTTAACCGCCCGTTGTGCGCCTCGTGGACGATGTTGCCCGCTGCCCACGATGAGCACGCCGCGCTCGCAAAGTTGCCCGTTCAGCGCGTGCCTCTGGGCTTTAAGCAGCACCTGTCGCACAGATGGACGCTTTCGTGGCTATTATCTAATGCATCGGACCATCGCCTTCGAGATGTACACACACTGACTAAAGCGCCGAAACAAACACCTTATTAAATTTACATAAAGGCAAAAATGGTTTTAGCTATTGAAAAAGAAATGTGGTCTAAGGGCAGAAAGCTCAAGCCGCCAATCCTTACTGATGAGCAGATCGAGCAGAAATACCAACAGAAAACCGAAAAAATTGTCACCGAGACGAATCGCGAAAAATTACCAAATTTTTATCAAGCATTACAAAAGCCAGACTATATGAATACACGCCCGTTCTACCAGCGGCGACTTCGTTGGTCAGCGGTTGCCCAATCTAGGCTAATCGAATCAATCCTAGTTAACATCCCAATTCCGCCGCTGTTTGTGTACGAAATTAGAGCAAACGTTCACGAAGTAATGGACGGGCAACAACGCATATCGGCAATTAAAGCTTTTTTATTCAAATGAGCTTAAATTAGCCGGCTTGGAGAGATGGCCTGAACTTAATGGAAGAACATATAGCAAACTCCCGCCCGCAATTAAAGACGGTATAGATCGACGCTCTATCAGTTGGGTTTCAGTACTTCAGGAGTCCACAGATTCGGATGAGGACGCGATGTTGCTCAAACAGTTAGTTTTTGAAAGAATTAACACCGGCGGTGTTGACCTTAGCCCTCAAGAGATTCGAAATGCGCTCTACGCCGGCCCTTTTAATACGGCGCTACTTGAACTTTCCCGCCTAAAACCCCACCGAATAGCCTGGGGCTTACCGGAATATTCAGCCACCGAGGAAAAATCAACCCCAGATTATCTTTCAGAATCTAATTTTTACAAAAAAATGGAAGACATCGAGGTAATTTTAAGATTTTTTGCACTCCGAAATTTTGAAAACTATCAAAGAGGAATGCAAGGTTTTTTGGATTTATATATGCTGTTGTCAAAAAAACTTTTCCGAAGACGACATTGCTCAATTGAGATGCGAGTATTGCGAAGCCCTAGAGACGGCATATGCTATTTTTGGCGAAAAAGCTTTTTAGGGCATATGACCCACGCAAACAAAGTTGGGGAACTGCGCCCCAAAAAAGCTCTTGCTGACGCTGTCCTCGTGGGCATACATCATAATATAGGCAAAAAAAAAGCATCTCATTGCAAACGCAGCTAATATCATTAACGGAATCAAGGAGCTTTTCAATGCCGATAAAGACGGCACTCTCACCGGCCGCGGCAATACCAAGAAGGACGTGGCTGGTCGCATAACCCTAGTTTCCAATCTTCTGGCATTGACATAATGCCATTTGAAACACTGCGTTCTTTGCAGGAGCAAATTTCAGGGATACGCACTATTGTTGCGACTAACGAAACGGTGAGAGCCAGCCAGAATGCACCTCCCCCTTACGCACCGCCAACCATTATTGCCGATGTTGATACTGTTTATTGGAAGCAATATGACTATTGTGCAGCATTGCTGAGGCTTTATGCCACCTACGAAACTTTTGTTATCCAGGTGTGCAAGAAGTGGCTAGACTACGTGAGAACCAACAACTTGAATCTATTTTGTAAAGCATCAAAATTACTGGATGCGTATGAGATTGGTGTAGCAGAGATACTCCGAAGATCAACTGAAAATCGATTTGCATCTATAAATAGAGAGGTTCTGGTTGCTGGTCTTCTAGAACTACAAAGGCAAAAGAGGACGGCCCTCATAGGAACAGACGCAATTTTCTCCAAGGCACCAAACTTAAAACTTGGCGATTTAACATCAATATTAACGATCCTTGAAATACCTGATTCAGCACAGTGGATCGATTCATTTTATTTGGTTAATCAAAGCCGGCAAACTGCGGAACAGGACGCCGAAAAATTTTTGAAGGATTTCGTTGAGCGCCGCAATGAAGCTGCCCATGGAAATTTGATTACACAGGAAATTTGGTCCCCTCCGTTAATCCAAAAAGCCGCGGCATACATAGAAGCTATTGCAACCGCAATTGCAGAATTAATTGCGCATAATATGGTCCTACAGGCAAAAGCAAATGGAATATTCAAATTTCCTAATTTAACTGCTCTAGGCGAAGTAACAGAGGTTTTTCAGCGGCCGCAGGCATTCATATTAAAAGGGGGATGTACTGGAATTTGGATACAAATGCCTGTGGTCGTTCTTCAAAACAATCGCTGCTACATAGACAGGATTAACTCAATTTCCATTAATGGAATACCCACTTCAGCGTGGGTATCAAATTTCGACCACGAGATTGGGGTCAAAATGAATTCCGTGCCCAAAAAAATGCAAAAATATATGGAATCGATGGACTTTCGTGGCTTTGTGGTTAATATTTTAATATGCAACAGATGCCTCTGTTGATAACTGCGCCAGCTAGACTGAAAAAATAGGAGTGACAGCACCTCGAATCGAGGCTTTCCGACTATCGGTGCAGGCTGAAAATTACGTAGGACTCAGCGAATGTGTCGATCACTTATAAACCGTATATTAGAGTCACGGAAGTTTGCGTTAGAACAAGGTGTAACTCCGACGCGGCCGCGTGTGCTCGTCTGCAGACGTTGAGAGCAACACGAATACCCCGGCAACCCATCTGAAGCAGCGCCGGTTTGACCTTGCGATGGGATTGGATTCTGTATAACCGCGGGGACGGAGCGGCACGGTGGGCCGAAGTTCCGGCCGGTTCGCCACGTTCCACGGCCGGCCTGGGCCATGCATTGTTCCACCCCGCGCCGCGCTTTCCATTCACCTCGCCTTCCGCCCATGACTGCACCTTCCCTGCTGCCTCTGCGTGGCGTCCGGCTCCTGAGCCTGGCGCTGAACCTGCCCGGCCCCGCCGCCCTGCTGCGCTGCCAGCGCCTGGGCGCCGAATGCACGAAGCTGGAGCCGCCACCGCCCGACGGCCATTCCAGCGCGGACCCGATGGCGATGTACAGCCCGCCCGCCTACGCGGCGATGCATGCCCAGGTCCGCGTGGTGCACGCCCACCTCAAGACGGATGCGGGCCAGGCCGTGCTGCAGGCGGAACTGGCGCGCACCGATGTGCTCATCACCTCGTTTCGGCCGTCGGCGCTGGCCAAGCTCGGGCTGGGCTGGGACGCGCTGCACGCGCGCCACCCCCGGCTGTCGATGGTGCGCATCGTGGGCGCGCCGGGCAGCCGCGCGGAAGAGCCGGGGCACGATCTCACCTACCTCGCCGATGCAGGGCTGGTCACCGGCACCACGCTGCCGCCCACGCTGTATGCCGACATGGGCGGCGCCCTCATGACCAGCGAGGCCGTGCTGCAGGTGCAACTGGCGCGCGCCGCGTCCGGCCAGGGCACGTGCATCGACGTGGCCCTGTCGGACGCCGCCGAGTGGCTGGCCCAGCCACGCGACTGGGGCCTGACCCTGCCGGATGGCGATGTGGGCGGCGCGCATGCGGGCTACCGGGTCTATTCGTGCGTCGACGGGCGGGTGGCGGTGGCGGCACTGGAGCCGCATTTCTTCGCGCGCCTGGCCCGGGCGGCAGGGTTGCCGCCAGAGGCCGATCCCCGGGCGCCCGGCACCCATGCCGCGATCGCAGCGTTCTTGCAGGGGCAGACGCGCGCCACGCTCGACGGGCTGGCCACGGGAGAGGACATCCCCCTGCACACGCTGGACTGAACGATGCAAAAGCAAGGCACGGTGCTGCGCTGGGACGCCACGCGCGGATTCGGCTTTCTGCGCAGCGGCGATACGGGCGTGGATGTGTTCTTCCATGTGCGGGACCTGCAGGGCCTGTCGGAGCCACAGCCCGGCCTGGCCGTGGTGTACGAGGAAATCCACGTGGGCGGAAAAGGGCCGCGGGCGATGGCCGTGCGGGCCGCCCACGGGCCGTTTCAGGCGGGTGGAGGTCCTCAGTTGGTGGCGCGACGCGGGCCGCGCCCCCCGTCCCCGGCATCGGCCCCGCCCGCCCGGACT
>NZ_BAAJYR010000025.1:0-29808 GCF_057546605.1 Acidovorax sp. KPB24-03
GGCCTGCGCCAGGGCCTCGGGCGCGGTGCCATCCGCGGGCAGCGGCGCGTATTCGGTCACCGTGGTGCCCACGAACCCCGTGGCCACCCGCAGCCAGCGGGACCAGCGCGCGAACAGCGGCAGCGCCCGCACCCGGGCCTTGAGGGCATCGTCCGCCGTGGTGAGCAGGTCCAGCGGCGCCGCGAAGGCCGGCGCCGGCAGGCCCTGCAGCACCGTGAAGCCTTGCGGCGGGTGCGCCGCGAAGTGCCCGGCCAGCGCCTGCGGCTCGAGCGCGTTGCGCCAGGGCATCAGCTGCGCTTGGCGCGCGTCAGGAGCTGCTCCAGCAGCACCAGGGCCTCGTCGATCTCGGGGCGCGTGATCATGAGCGACGGCGCCAGCGTGATGACGTTCTTGTAGTAGCCGCCCACGTCCAGCACCAGGCCGCGCTTCTGGCCTTGGTATTCGAGATTGCCTTCCAGGCCGATGTCCACCATCTTGTCCAGCAGCGCGCGGTTGGGCGTGAAGCCGTCCTCGGTGCAGATCTCGGCCCGCAGCGCCAGCCCCAGGCCGTCGACGTCGCCGATCTCCTTGTGGCGCTTTTGCAGGTCCTTGAGGCCTTCCAGGAAGTAGGCGCCGCTGTCGCGCACCTGGGCGCCGAAGTCCATCTCGTGCGTCATCTTCATCACCTCCAGGCCGAGCGCCGTGCCCAGCGGGTTGGAGGCGAAGGTGGAGTGCGTCGAGCCCGGCGGGAAGATCGTGGGGTTGATCAGCTCCTCGCGCGCCCAGAGGCCGGACAGCGCGTTCAGACCGTTGGTCAGCGCCTTGGCGAACACCAGCACGTCGGGCTTCACGCCGAAGTTCTCGACCGACCACAGCGTGCCGGTGCGCCAGAAACCCATCTGGATCTCATCGACCACCAGCAGCACGCCGTGCTCGTCCAGCACCTTCTTGAGGCCCTTGAAGAAATTGGCCGGTGGCACCACGTAGCCGCCCGTGCCCTGGATGGGCTCGACGTAGAAGGCCGCATATTCGCACTGGCGCGTCTTGGGGTCCCACACGGCGTGGTACTCGTTCTCGAACTTGCGCGCGAACTCCTGCACCAGCGATTCGGAGTATTCCTCGGCCGTCATGCCCTTGGGGCGGCGGAAGGGATAGGGAAACGGCAGGAACTGCGCGCGGTCGCCGAAGTGGCCGAAGCGGCGGCGGTAGCGGTAGCTGGAGGTGATGCTGGAGGCGCCCAGCGTGCGGCCGTGGTAGCCACCCTCGAAGGCGAACATCAGGCTCTTGCCGCCGCTGGCGTTGCGCACCACCTTGAGCGAATCCTCGATGGCCTGCGCGCCTCCCACGTTGAAGTGCACGCGGCCCGCGTTGCCCCACTTGGCTTCGGCGTCCTGGGCGATGAACTTCGCCAGCTCGATCTTCGTGGGGTGCAGGTACTGGCTGGCCACCTGCGGCAGGGTCTGCAGCTGGCGGATCATGACCTCTTCCAGCCGCTTGTTCCTGTAGCCGAAGTTCACGGCCGAGTACCACATCTGCAGGTCGAGGTAGGGCGTTCCCTCGGCGTCGTACATGTAGCTGCCGTCGCAGCCGTCGAAGATCTTGGGCGGGTTGACGTAGTGAACGGTGTCGCCGAAGGAGCAGTACTTTGCTTCGTCGGCCAGCAGTTGGGCGTTGTCTTGGCTCATGTCGGAAGGGGCTCCAAAGGTTTGGCTTGCATGCCTTGGCATCCCGCAACGGGCTTGGCCTTCAGCATCTGCAGCGCAGTCTGGCCCCCCAACCTTGACCGTCTATCGAGCGTTTGTGTGCAAATCGTGGAGCGTCACCGGCTTCCCATCGCGGCTGTTGATTTCGCCGGTGACTGGGCCAGTGGATGCCTATGCGCCCACAAGGACTACCTCGTTCACAAGACATGAGCAGCCTTGATATTACGTACTTTTTTGTTACGAAAAAGCAATTGACGGTGGACATCTCAATAACAATAATTCCACCCTTCAGAAAGTTGATCCAATCAACTTCAGATAAGGGAGGAAAATGAAAATCAAGTATCTGCTTTATCCGTCCATTACTTTTTTCGGGTTGGCACATTCACCTGTTGGACTAACGAATGAGCCGGCTCTGCCAGATGTGACCGTGGTAGCCAGTCCAGATCCATTCACCGGCTTTTATAACAGCCCAGGCTATTATGGAACTGTCGTTTTAGGAGACAGCATCGACATCATGGCTCAGATGTCCGCCATTGAAAGTGGGACGAGTGTATGCGTCGCAAGGGTGAGTTCAGGCGCTAAAAGCACGACAAAAAACTCGGATGTGACAAATCGCTGGCTGGCGGCCCAAGAGGTATTCAATGACATGACAAATCTTGGAACGCTGGATGCCTACCGAGATTTCGCCAGGGATTTTAAAATCTCGATGAATGGGGTCACATACAATGGCTTTACTGTTTCGTACGCAGATGGCAGCAGAGAAACCTGGGCGATCAATCCAGGCTACAAATACTCTTCCATCAATTGATAGACACTCCATTTCCTGACTCCATCAACATCAACAAGCCGACCCACCGCAAATGCAATCAAGGATGACGAGCATGCAAAAAAAATAGAAAAAAGGCTCGCAGTAATTTCAGCCATCGGTATCGCTGCAGTGGTCGGTGTTTTAATGGTGAGCAAGCCAACCCCAAAAAACGCACGCCCTTCCACTGAAAATGTGATACAGAACACTGGCGGTTCGCATTTGAACGTTGCTCCGAGCCTTGACGGAGCAAAACAAAACCCTGACGAAGCCTCATCGAAAAAAAACGGCCTTATCCGCTCCAATTTTGGACCGCTACAACGGATCCAAAGATCTCCGCGAGTTCGTCCTGTACGCGTTGCAACACCCCGAGCGCGGTGGCACTTATTACGCAGCGCAAGCGTTGTCCCAATGCAAAAGTATCGTCGCAGGAAAATACTTTAAACAAGTACAAACGCCCTACAGCATCGGAAAGAACGATGAAAAATATGGCGCCATTTCCAAAGCGACCGATATTTTGCGGGCCCGATGCAGCAACTTCATCGCGGATGAATTGTCTGATAGCAGAATTTCTGAAGTCAAATCCAACGGCCTGCGGGACAAAGACCCCTTGCTGCTCGCAGAAAAAGCTTTTCTAGAAAAAACCACCGGCCTCAGCAAAAGCAATGAGGAGCAAAAGCAAAATCGAAAAGCCGCATTGACCCAACTGCTGGCAACCCAAGATCCAATGGTGATCGAAGATATCGGGCCACGCATCGCGCTGCAAGCCGATCCCGACACGGGCACGCGTGGATACAAATTCAATGGCCATTTCTACCCACTCACCTCCGATACCGATGTGGGTCTTGCCATCTACCTGCTGCCTTGTGGTTTGGGTTTGAATTGCGATTCAACCGAATTCGACGTAGTCAATCGATGCGCATCCGGTGTCGAATGCTCCGACAGCAGGATGGATTACGTCAAAAATATGCTGCGAGAAAAGCCCGGCGCTTACGAAAAGGTCATGCAGGTTTATGAGGGCATGATCAACGCGATTGCACGGGAGAGCGTTTCGTCATTTCTTTGAAATGGATCGGTTGATCGTGTAGATCAACAGGAAAATTTTAAAAATGCTTCCTCGAGCATTTGACTCTGTAATCAGAAAAGAAAATTCCAGATAGTGAGCAGCTTTATATAAAAAGGAGGTTACATTGAGCTATACATATGCTTTCGGAATTCATGAACAACTGGAACCTCAGGAACTATTCTTTCTGGTCTTTGTCGACACCGCGGCACGGCACTTCGGCGTAGAAGACGTTACAGCATTGGGGGCTATTATTGCTGGCTACCCTATGCTTCCCACCAGAGGAAAATTCGCCGGCGCTACAAAAGGAACATCTATTGCTTCTGTTGTATCAAGAAAAGCTCTTCCATTTGAACTGAAATACAAAATCCTTCCCACAATCACCTGGAAGAGCATGCTTCAATTAAAAGTATTGTTTGTCAAGAATATAGGCACATTTGTAGGACGATCTATTCCAGTGATTGGAGTTGTTATGCTCGCTTATGACGCTTACAGAATTTCCACAGAGTCTGTACGTGCTTACAATGCAATTGCAAAAGAAGATGATAGGATTTTTTAATGAAAAGACATCTTATCGAAGAAATAGAGGATTTCGCCAGAAAGGAATCTGGAATTTTCCCGAGCAAAACCATAAATCAACTCACGACAATTGAGGACGATCTACAAATTACAGGAGACGACGCAGTTGATTTCATGGAAAAGTTTTTTGAAAAATTCGAAGTAGATTATGCAACCTTCGATTTCCATAGATACTTTAACGGGGAGGGATTAAATCCATTCAAAATGCTGTTACTACCCTTTCCCGGTTTTCGAGCGAAGCTAAGAAAAGAGGCAATGAAAGTTCCACTTACATTGGAAATGCTCGCCAGAGCCGTTGAATTAAAGAGATGGGACGCTGCAAAAATTGAAGGGCGAAATGCGGAATGAGCTAAATCGCCCGAAGGACGTGCGATGAGCCAGATATGGATGACCATCGCGATTACACGGGAGAGCGTTTTTCATTCCTTTGATTCACAACCATTCCACTACGCTTTCTACAAACTTCCCTATACATGTACGACTCCCTCCTCACGCCTGAACGATCTTCTGAAAAGATTCCGACTCTATATAGGCCTCTCAAAACCACCATAAAACCCTGGATCTTCGAACAGCTGAACACTTCCGCCGATCCCGCTGCGTCAGCCCATTGCCGCGACGCATTTCAAGAAGAGTTCGCGTGGCGCCTCAAACTGTGGACCGAAGCCGAGCATCTTGGCTTTCACGGAATATTCTTCAGTGAACACCACTTCAGCGGTGCCCGGATTTCCCCTGCTCCTGGCATCCTTGCCGCCGCCCTCGCAGCCAGAACGCGAACTTTGCGCATCGGCATCTTGGGCTGGGTACTGCCCCTTTGGCACCCGTGGCGTTTTTTGGAAGAGGTGGGCATGTTGGACCACCTGAGCGGGGGAAGACTGGAAGTCGGCGTTGCCCGTGGTTCCAACCCGCTGGAAGCGCATGCCGTCGGCATTGCCCAAAAGGACATCGCTCCCATGTTCGATGAAGCGCTGGAAATTCTGGACAAGGCATGGAGCCATCCGACGCTATCGCACCATGGCCAATATTGGTCGTTCGATCAATTGCCCGTGCTGCCAAGGCCGCTTCAGCGGCCCGGCCCGCCGGTGTGGGCCACGATCCGCAGCAATGCTTCGGCGCAAGAAGTGGCGCAACGCGGGTACAAGGCGTGCACCGGCTTCTTGGCGACGCCGCAAATCAAAGAACTCTTCGACAACTACCGGAGTGCGTGGGCCGAGAACGGGCATACCTGCCACCCTGAGCAATTGGCGATCCGCCGTTGCATCTTCGTCGCCCGGAGCGCTTCAGAGGCCAACGAACATGCCCTGGCAGCGCAAGCGCAGATGCCATCCATCCTGGGGGACGACATCATTGCGGGCACCCCCTCCGAAGTGAGTGAGCAAATCGTTGAACAAGCGAGGGTGACGGGTGCCGCCAACATCGTCGGATTCTTTGCGGGAAACCGAGAAGACCGGGCCTCTTTTGAAAATTCTTACCGGCTTTTCGGCACCCAAGTCATTCCCACACTGCAGCGCACGTCCATGGGTTGAAGGCGTTCGGGCACTGCGCATCGGCTTGGCGCGCCTCTCCGAATGCATGGGGGAGACCTTGGGGAAGTCCACCTAGGGTCCCATGCGTTGCGCTCTACAACCAGCTCCCTATGGCCGCGCCAGCACCGGCCCCAGGGCCTTGCCCGTGTGCGTGCCCAGACGCACCACCTCTTCCGGCGCGGCGGCCGCGACGATGCGCCCCCCTTCCCGGCCGCCTTCCGGCCCCAGGTCGAGGATCCAGTCGGCCTCGGCGATCACGTCCAGATCGTGCTCGATGACCACCACGCTGTGCCCGCCGTCCACCAGCCGGTGCAGCACCTGGATGAGCTTGTGCACGTCGGCCATGTGCAGGCCCACCGTGGGCTCGTCCAGCACATAGAGCGTGTGCGGCGCCTTCTGGCCGCGGCGGCGACCTCGTCGCGCACCTTGGTCAGCTCGGTCACCAGCTTGATGCGCTGCGCCTCGCCGCCCGACAGCGTGGGGCTGGGCTGGCCCAGCGTGAGGTAGCCCAGGCCCACGTCCTTGAGCAGTTGCAGGGGGTGCGCGATGCCGGGCATGCTGGCGAAGAACTCCACCGCCTCGTCCACCTCCATCTGCAGCACGTCGCCGATGCTCTTGCCGCGCCAGGTGACGGCCAGCGTCTCGGGGTTGAAGCGCGCGCCGTGGCAGGTCTCGCAGGGCACCTTCACGTCGGGCAGGAAGCTCATGGCGATGGTGCGGATGCCCTGGCCTTCGCAGCTGGGGCAGCGCCCTTCGCCGGTGTTGAAGCTGAACCGCCCGGCCGCATAGCCGCGCGCCTTGGCCTCCAGCGTTTCGGCGAACAGCTTGCGGATGGTGTCCCAGAAGCCGATGTACGTGGCGGGGCAGCTGCGCGGCGTCTTGCCGATGGGGGTCTGGTCCACCTCCAGCACGCGGTCCACCGTCTCGAAGCCCGACAGGCCGCTGCAGCCCACGAGGGGCGGCGCCTTGCCGGCGTCCATCGCATCGCGCCCGGCCTTGGTGGAGCGCTGCTGCACCCAGGCCTGCACGTTGGCCAGCAGCACGTCGCGCGCCAGGGTCGATTTGCCCGAGCCGCTCACGCCGGTCACGGCCACCAGGCGGTTCAGCGGCACGCTGGCCGTCACGCGCTGCAGGTTGTGCAGGTGCGCGCCGCGCACGGTCAGCCAGTGCTCCGGCTCGGCAGTTTCGGCCTCTTTTTGGCCGGATGCCCTAGTACTTTCTGCCTTGTTAGCTATCAAAATAGCAGCGTCCGAGCGGGCAATGTGCACGGGCGGCACCACCGGGCGACGGGCTTTGAGCGGGTGCCGCATGGCATGCAGCAGGTAGCGGCCGGTCTGCGAATCCTCGGCGGCCTGCACGTCGGCCACGCTGCCCTGCGCCACCAGGCGCCCGCCGCGCTTGCCGGCGCTCGGGCCGATGTCGATGATGTGGTCGGCGCGGCGGATGGTGTCCTCGTCGTGCTCCACCACCACCAGCGTGTTGCCCTTGTCGCCCAGCTTGTGCAGCGCGTTCAGCAGGATCTGGTTGTCTCGCGCGTGCAGCCCGATGGTGGGCTCGTCCAGCACGTAGCACACGCCCTGCAGGTTGCTGCCCAGCTGCGCCGCCAGGCGGATGCGCTGCGCCTCTCCGCCCGAGAGCGTGGGCGCGCCCCGGTCCAGCGTGAGGTAGCCCAGGCCCACCTCTTCCAGGAATTCGAGCCGGCTCTGGATCTCGGGGATCAGGTCGCGCGCGATGTCGGCCTCGCGCTGGCTCAAGGCCGCGCCCTGCTGCAGCGCCTCGATCCACTGCCGGATGTCGGTGACCGACAGAGCGGCGATGTCGGCGATGCCCACGCCCGCACGGCCGGCGGCGGCGTTCTCGCCGAAGCGCACGGCGCGGGCCGTGGCGTTCAGCCGCGTGCCCTGGCAGGTGGGGCAGGCCACGTCGGCCACGTCCTCGGCCTCGGGCTCGGCGAAGGTCTGCTCACGGCCCTTTTCCTTGTCGTCCTGCACCGAGTCGTCGAACACCTTGCGCTGCTCGCGGGTGAGCTTGACGCCCGTGCCCACGCAGTCCGGGCACCAGCCGTGCTTGCTGTTGTAGGAGAACAGGCGCGGGTCCAGCTCGGCATAGCTGGTGGCGCACACGGGGCAGGCGCGCTTGGTGGAGAACGCCTGCAGCGCCCCGATGTGCGCGGTGGCGGTGCCGGCCACCATGGCGTCCTTCAGGCCATCGAGCTGGCTCAGCACGTAGACCACGCCCTTGCCCAGTTCCAGCGCGCGCGCCAGCGACGAGCGCAGCAACCCCTCGTTCTCGGGTGACACGTCCAGGCTGGCCACGGGCAGCTCGATGGTGTGCTCCTTGAAGCGGTCGATGCGCGGAAAGCCCGTGGTGGGCAGGAAGTGCCCGTCCACCCGCAGGTGGGTATAGCCGCGCGGGCGCGCCCAGTCGGCCAGCTCGGTGTAGACGCCCTTGCGGTTCATCACCAGCGGCGCCAGCAGGCCGATGTGCTGGCCCTTGAAGTGGCGCAGCAGCTGCGCGGCGATGCTGTCGGGCGTCTGCGGCTGCACGGCGGCGCCGTCGTGGATGCAGTGCTGCACGCCCAGCTTGACGTACAGCAGGCGCAGGAAATGCCACACCTCGGTGGTGGTGCCCACCGTGCTCTTGCGCCCGCCGCGCGACAGGCGCTGCTCGATCGCCACCGTGGGCGGAATGCCGTACACCGCATCCACCTCGGGCCGGCCCGCCGGCTGCACGATGGAGCGCGCATAGGCGTTCAGCGATTCGAGGTAGCGGCGCTGCCCTTCGTTGAACAAAATGTCGAACGCCAGCGTCGACTTGCCCGAGCCCGACACACCGGTGATCACGTTGAACTGGCCGCGCGGAATGTCCACGCTCAGGTTCTTGAGGTTGTGCTCCTTGGCGTTGACGATTTCGATGGCGTTTTTTGGCCGCCGGCGCATGTTCCGCTAGGGCACGCTGCTTCTCTTTTCGTAGCACCGCAGCCTTCTCGTGCACCGAGTGGCCGCCCGCGCCCAGGGCCTGCTCGTACTCGCGCAGCGCGGCGCCCGTGTGCGAGGTGGGGTGCTGGCGCACGTCCTCGGGCGTGCCCTCGGCCACCAGCAGGCCGCCGCCGTCGCCGCCCTCGGGGCCGAGGTCGATGAGCCAGTCGCTGGCACGGATCACGTCCAGGTTGTGCTCGATGACGACCAGCGAATGCCCGGCGTCCAGCAGCTTGCGCAGCGCCCGCATGAGCTTGGCGATGTCGTCGAAATGCAGGCCCGTGGTGGGCTCGTCGAACAGGAACAGCGTGCCCTTGCGCGCCAGCGGCTGGCGCGATTTGCTTTCCACGCGTGCCGCTTCCGCGAGGAAACCCGCCAGCTTCAGGCGCTGGGCCTCGCCGCCCGACAGCGTGGGCACGGGCTGGCCCAGCTTCACGTATTCCAGCCCCACGTCCACGATGGGC
Organism: Acidovorax sp. KPB24-03; assembly: GCF_057546605.1. Taxonomy (NCBI): domain Bacteria; kingdom Pseudomonadati; phylum Pseudomonadota; class Betaproteobacteria; order Burkholderiales; family Comamonadaceae; genus Acidovorax; species Acidovorax sp. KPB24-03. Next base: position 9,095 of record NZ_BAAJYR010000025.1, read on the forward strand.
TGCAGCGCGCGGATCACGTCGCGGTCGGCAGCGAACAGGGCGGCCGCCTCGCTCACCGTGAGGTCGAGCACGTCGGCCACGTTGAAGGAGCGGCCACCGCGCTCGATGGTCACCTCCAGGATCTCCGGCCGGTAGCGCTTGCCGTCGCAGTCGGGGCAGCGCAGGTACACGTCCGACAGGAACTGCATCTCCACGTGCTCGAACCCCGAGCCGCCGCAGGTCGGGCAGCGCCCGTCGCCCGAATTGAAGCTGAACTTGGCCGCGGTGTAGCTGCGCTGGCGCGACAGCGGCGCCACGGCGAACAGCTCGCGGATCGCGTCCCACGCGCCCACGTAGCTCACCGGGTTGGAGCGCGCGGTCTTGCCGATGGGCGACTGGTCCACGAACACGACCTCGCCCAGGTGGTCCGCGCCCAGCAGGCGGTCGTGCGCGCCGGGCGTCTCCGTCGCCTTGCCGAAGTGGCGCAGCAGCGCGGGGGCCAGTACGTCCTGGATCAGGCTCGACTTGCCCGAGCCGCTCACGCCGGTCACGGTGACCAGGCGCTGCAGCGGGAACTCCACCGACACGTTCTGCAGGTTGTGCTCGCGCGCACCTTCCAGGATCAGGCGCGGCGTGGCCTCCGTCACGCGGCGCTGGTAGCCCATGCCGATCTGCTTGGTGCCGGCCAGGTACTGGCCGGTGAGCGTGTCGGCGCGGCGCAGCTCGCCCGTGGTGCCGTCGAACACGATGGAGCCGCCGCGCTCGCCCGGGCCGGGGCCCATGTCGATCACGCGGTCGGCCGCCAGCATGACGGCCGGGTCGTGCTCCACCACCACCAGCGTATTGCCCGCATCGCGCAGGCGCAGCATGGCCTCGGTGATGCGGTGCATGTCGCGCGGGTGCAGGCCGATGCTGGGCTCGTCCAGCACGAACAGCGTGTTCACCAGCGAGGTGCCCAGCGCCGTGGTCAGGTTGATGCGCTGCACCTCGCCGCCGCTGAGCGTGCGGCTTTGCCGGTCCAGCGTGAGGTAGCCGATGCCCACGTCGCACAGGTATTTGAGGCGCGTGGTGATCTCTTCATGCAGCAGCTTGAGCGCCTGCGCGTCGCCCCCGGCCGCAGCATCGCCCTCGGGCAGTTCCATGCGGTCGAAGAAGCGCCGCAGCCGGTCGATGGGCAGCAGCATCAGGTCGTGCAGGCACAGGCCGGGCAGCGCTTCGAGCTGCGCGCGGCTCCACTGCACGCCCTGGGGCATGAAGCGGCGGGCCGGGTCGATCGCGATGTCGGCGTCCTCCTTGCTGCCCACGCGCCACAGCAGGCTCTCGGTCTTCAAGCGCGCGCCGCCGCAGGTGGGGCACGGCGTATAGCTGCGGTACTTGGACAGCAGCACGCGGATGTGCATCTTGTAGGCCTTGCTCTCCAGGTACTCGAAGAAGCGCTTGATGCCGTACCACTGCTTGTTCCACTGCCCGTCCTTGTAGCCGGGCGCGCCGCCGATGACCCATTGCTTCTGGTCCTCGGTGAGCTTGTACCAGGGCGTGTCGCGCGGGATGCCGGCGGTCTCGGCATGCCGCATGAGGTCGTCCTGCGCCTCCTTCCACGCCGGCGTCTGGATGGTCTTGATCGCGCCCGCGCGCAGCGTGAGCTTCTCGTTGGGGATCACGAGCCCGTAGTCCACGCCGATCACGCGGCCGAAGCCGCGGCAGGTGTCGCACGCGCCCACGGCGGAGTTGAACGAGAACATCGACGGGATCGGCTCGCTGTAGCGCAGGTCGCTGTCGGGGCAGTGCAGCCCGGTGGAAAACCGCCACAGTTCCGGCTCGCCGTCGTCCACCAGCCGGTACACGTTCAGCCGCCCGGTGCCGCGCTTGATCGCCACCTCGATGGCCTCCACCACCCGCGCCTTCTCGGCATTGCCCAGGCGGAACCGGTCGGCCACCACATCGAGCAGCTTGCGGGGCCCGGTGGGCGTTGCGACCTCGCGCTCGGCCTGGACCTTGGTGAAGCCGCTGGCGGACAGCCACTGCTCGACCTGCTCGGGCGAGGTGTTGGCGGGCAGCTCGACGGGGAAGGTCAGCACCACGCGCGGGTCGCCGGCTTCGGCGCAGCGGCGCTGCAGCTCGGCGTAGATGGTCTCGGGCGAATCGTGGCGCACCGGCTGCGCGGTCTGCCGGTCGAACAGCTGGCCGGCGCGGGCGAAGAGCAGCTTCAGGTGGTCGTTCAGCTCGGTCATCGTGCCGACCGTGGAGCGGCTGGAGCGCACCGGGTTGGTCTGGTCGATGGCGATGGCGGGCGGCACGCCCTCCACCTTGTCCACGGCGGGCTTGTCCATGCGGTCGAGGAACTGGCGCGCATAGGCGCTGAAGGTTTCCACGTAGCGGCGCTGGCCCTCGGCGTAGAGGGTGTCGAACACCAGGCTGGATTTGCCCGAACCGCTGGGGCCCGTCACCACCGTCAACTCACCCGTGCGGATGTCCAGATCGAGGTTTTTGAGGTTGTGCTGGCGTGCACCGTGGATGCGGATCAATCCCTGGGTCATCGGGGGTCTTTCGGGTAGGGGAGGCGGAGCATTCTAGGGACGGCTTCCGCGCGCGGAAGGTAGGGCGTTTTCCCATATCGGGGCAAGGCCGCCGTTGGCAACCGCCCGCGGCATGGAAAAGGCCTTCGACCCAGGGTGTTACCTATTGTCACGAATCGCCAACTTCGGCAAGGTGGCGCCCAGGCAGAGGGCTTTCCTCGGCAACCCCTCACGGATTGGAGACACACCATGGCATTCATGCGCAACACCGGCGCCGCACTGGTCCTGGCCGCCTTGCTGTCGGCGGCCCAGGCACAGATTCTCATCGGCCAGACCGCCGGATTCTCGGGCGCGGTGGCCTCGGGCGTGCAGGAGACGACCGAGGGCGCCAAGCTGTACCTGGACGCCGTCAACGGCCGGGGCGGGGTCCACGGGCAGAAGGTGGAGCTGGTCTCGCTGGACGACAAGTTCGATCCGCAACTGTCCGTCGCCAATGCCCGCAAGCTGATCGAGGAGCAGAACGTCTCCGCCCTCTTCCTCACGCGCGGCACGCCCCACACCGAGGCCATCATTCCGCTGCTGGACAAGCACGGCGTGGCCCTGGTCGGACCCTCCACCGGCGCCATGGTGCTGCACAAGCCGGTGCGCAAGAACGTCTTCAACGTGCGCGCCACCTACCAGCGCGAAGCCGAAAAGGCGATCTCCCACCTGGTGTCCATGGGCATCACGCGGATCGCCGTGGTGCAGGCGGACGACAGCTTCGGGGCCGACGGCATGGTCGGCGCGCAAAAGGGGCTGGAAGCCGCCAAGCTCAAGGCCGTGCTGCAGGAAAAGTTCGACCGCTCCAAGCCGGACTTTGCGCCCATCGCACCCAAGATCGTGCAGTCGCAGGCCCAGGCCGTGCTGATGATCGCCTCGGGCACCGCCGTGGCCGAAGGCTATGCGGCATTTCGCGCCGCCGGATCGGGCGCGCAGATGGTCACGCTGTCCAACAACGCCTCCGCCGGCTTTGCCAAAAGCCTGGGCGCCAACGCCCGCGGTGTGATCGTCACCCAGGTGTTCCCCAACGAACGGGCCATGAACTTCCCCCTGGTGCGCGAGGCACAGGACCTCGCCAAGGCCCAGGGCAAGGAAATCAGCCCCGCCATGCTGGAAGGCTATGCCGCCGCGAAGGTCCTGGTCGAAGGCCTGCGCCGCGCCGGCCCCAAGCCCTCCCGCGACCGCATCCAGGCGGCCCTGGAAGGGCTGCAGAAGTTCGACCTGGGCGGGCTGGAGGTCAGCTACAGCCCCGAGGACCACACCGGCCTGGACTTCGCCGACCTGTCTATCATCGGAACCGACGGAAAATTCCGCCGCTGAAGGCCCGGGCAGCATGCCCGGGCGGCCGCAGTGGCCCGGCCCATCCGGGGGATATGAGGGAAGCCGCGGCCATCGCCTCGGCACGATCCTCGTACCTTTGGGTTACGTTCTTTCCTGAGAAGCGCTATCGCCGGACATGCCGGGGCCGGAGCGAGTCCGGCACGCCCCTCCATCCTTTGACCAGAGAGCTATGAGAACCCTCCAGAAAATCAGCGCGGGCGTGGCCTTGACGGCGCTGCTGTCGGCCGCGCAGGCGCAGATCCTCATCGGACAGACTGCCGGTTTTTCCGGCACGGTGGCCGCAGGGGTGCAGGAAACCACCGACGGCGCCAAGCTGTACCTGGACGCCATCAATGCGCGGGGTGGCATCCACGGGCAGAAAATCCAGCTCATCTCGCTGGACGATAAGCTCGACCCCCAACTGGCCGCGGCCAATGCCCGCAAGCTGATCGAAGAGCAGAACGTCTCCGCTCTCTTTCTCACGCGCGGCACGCCGCCCACCGAGGCCGTCATCCCGCTGTTGGACAAATACGGCGTGGCGCTGGTCGGCCCCTCCACCGGTGCCATGGTGCTGCACCGGCCCGTGCGCCGGAACGTCTTCAACGTGCGGGCGCCCTACCAGCGCGAAGCCGAGAAGGCCATCGCGCACCTGGCATCCACCGGCATCACCAAGATCGCCGTGGTCCATGCGGACGACAGCTTCGGCGCGGACGGCCTGGTCGGCGCGCAAAAGGGGCTGGACACCGCCAAGCTCAAAGCCGTGCTGCTGGAGAAAATCGACCGCACCAAGCCCGATTTCGGAGCCCTCGTGCCCAAGATCGCGCAGTCGCAGGCCCAGGCCGTGCTGATGATCGCCTCCAGCACCGCCGTGGCCGAAGGCTACGCGGCCCTGCGCGCCGCAGGATCCACGGCCCAGGTGGCCACGCTGTCCAACAATGCCTCCGCGGGTTTCGCCAAAAGCCTGGGAGCCAACGCCCGCGGTGTGATCGTCACCCAGGTGTTCCCCAATGAGCGCGCCGTGAACGTGCCGCTCGTGAGCGAAGCGCAGGGCCTCGCCAAGAGCCGGGGCAAGGAAGTCAGCCCCGCCATGCTGGAAGGTTTCGCGGCCGCCAAGGTGCTGGTCGAAGGCCTGCGCCGCGCCGGCCCCAAGCCCACCCGGGAGCGGATCCATGCCGCGCTGGAAGGCTTGCAGAAAGTCGATCTGGGCGGCCTGGAGGTGAGCTACGGCCCCGACGACCACACCGGGCTGGACTTTGCCGAACTGTCCATCCTCGGCGCGGACGGGAAATTCCGCCGCTGAGGGGCTGAAAACCTCGCTTTCGCCCGCCCGACCGTCTGCGCTCGGCAAAAAAGCCCGCATCAGCGGGCTTCTTCACGTCTGCATCGGGCAGCCGCCTGTTTTCAGGAAGCGCTGCTGGCTCCCGAGGCGGGCACCGCGGGCGCCGATGCGGGGCTGCTGGCTGCGGGGGCCGCCGTTTCAGGCACATGCACGGCATCGGCCCCGTGCTTTTCACCGCTCATGTCCACTTTGTCTCCGGCTTTCATGATGACGAAGAGCGACAGCGCTGCGAACAGAACGAAGCCCACGACAATTTTCCACATACCTATCTCCTTTTTAGTGAAACGAACGGCTGAAAAAAAGCCCCACACCCCTTTCGGGATGTGAGGCTCGGATCGTCTGGAACACGGGTTGGCAGCCGGGGCCGCCGACCCGCGTCAACCATCAGAATGCGTGGCGAACGCCCACGGCCACGGAGCTGAAGTCAGCGCCGGCGATGCCCGTCATGTAAGCGGCGTTGCGGCTGTTGTTCACCTTCGTGTAGTAGCCGTACACCTTGGTGCGCTTGCTCAGGTTGTAGTTGTAGCCCAGCGTGTATTGCGTAGCGGCGCTGTCAGCCACGTTCTTGTACTTGCCGGCACGGCCCACGTTCACGTGGAATTCAGAAGCGCCCATCAGGTAGGCACCCGACAGACGGAACGTGTTGCGCTTGCCGCCATTCAGGACGTATGCGTCTTCGTCACGTTGGTAGTAACCGCCGAACATGAACGAACCCATCGTGTACAGGCCGCGCAGTGCGAACTGGTTCACGTCGCCTTGCTTGCTGTAGCCAGCGCCCAGGGCCAGAGCGCCCAGGTTGTAGTTGGCAGCCAGGTCATAGGCATTCTTCACGCCGACAGCTTGCTCGTGCAGCGCCACGGCGCCTTCGACGGTCAGGCCGCCGAAATCGGGCGTGCGGTAGGAAATCTTGTTGGCATCGGGCATCACGTAGGCGTAGAACGCATCGGACGACGAACCGGTGTCGTGGTTGTGCAGGCTGACGTAGTCGGCCGTGGCGTAGTAGGACTCAGCCGTGAAGCGGCCCAGGCGCAGGGCGCCGAAACCACCCGACAGGTTCACTTCGCTTTGACGGGCGAAGAAGCCACGTGCATCGGAAGAACCGGTGTCGGAAGCGAAGCCGCTTTCCAGTTGGAAGCCAGCCTTCAGGCCACCGCCGAGGTCTTCCACGCCCTTGAAGCCGAAACGCGAAGCGTTGTTGAACAGACCGGTGGTCTTGGTGTCGCCCACTTCTTGGCGTTCCACCGTGGTGTTCACACGGCCATACAGCGTGACGCTGCTTTGGGCGAAGGCAGCGGTGCTACCCAGGAGAGCCAGCACAGCCAGTGCCAAACGATTCGTCTTTTGCATGTGATTTCCTTGAATGCTTTTATCCGTCAGATGGTGTGGTAGGCACTGCAGAGCGGGTGGCCGCCGGGCGTTGGTGCAACTACTTACGAAATTCTAGGGGGTGGCGCCTCAATACCACCCCCAAAAGTCATTTTCATAACAGCCTTGATGCATCGCCACCACACTTTGGCGTTTTTTGCCAACACATGCAGCCCTTTTCCATGCTGCGGGCCCCGGATTCCCGGGCGCCCGCGCGGTTCCATCAGTCGTTGGCGTAGATGTCCACGTCCTTGGTTTCGCGGATGAACAGCGTGCCGATCACCGCCGTGGCGCCCGCGATGATGATGGGGTACCACAGGCCGTTGTACATGTTGCCGGTCTGCGCCACGATGGCGAACGAGGTGGTGGGCAGCAGGCCACCGAACCAGCCATTGCCGATGTGGTAGGGCAGGCTCATCGATGTGTAGCGGATGCGGGTGGGGAACATTTCCACCAGCATGGCGGCGATGGGGCCGTACACCATGGTCACCAGCAGCACGAGGTAGGTCAGCAGGGCGACCATCATCCCCTTGTTCATCTTGGCGGGGTCGGCCTTCGTGGGGTAGCCATCGGCCTTGAGCGTGTCGGCCACCGTTTTCTTGAACTCCGCATCCTTGGCCTTGACCTGGTCGGCGGGCAGGCCCTTGGCGCTGTAGCTCGCGATGGTGGTGGCGCCAATCTTGATCACGGCAGGCGTGCCGGCTGGCGCGACTTCATTGTCATAACTCACCGAACCGGCGGCCAGCACCTGTTTGGCGATGTCGCACGAACTCGTGAACTTGGACGTGCCCGTGGGGTTGAACTGGAACGAGCACTCGGCAGGATCGGCAACGATCACCACCTTGTTCTTGGCCTGCGCGGCGGCGAGGTCGGGATTGGCCGCTTCGGTCAGTGCCTTGAACACCGGGAAGTACGTCAGCACGGCGAGCACGCAGCCCAGCATGATGATGGGCTTGCGGCCGATCTTGTCCGACAGCGAACCGAAAACGATGAAAAACGGTGTGCCGATCAGCAGCGCGGCAGCGATCATCAGGTTGGCCGTGACGGCGTCCACCTTCAGCTGCTGCGTGAGGAAGAACAGCGCATAGAACTGCCCCGTGTACCAGACCACGGCCTGGCCGGCGGTCAGGCCGATCAGCGCGAGGATCACGATCTTGAGGTTCTTCCACTCGCCGAACGACTCCGACAAAGGCGCCTTGGAGGTCTTGCCTTCGGCCTTCATCTTCTGGAAGGCGGGCGATTCCGACAGCGACAACCGGATCCACACCGAAATGCCCAGCAGCAGGATGGACACCAGGAACGGAATGCGCCAGCCCCAATCACCGAACTGCTGCTCGCCCATCACGGTGCGGGTGCCCAGAATGACCAACAGCGACAGGAACAGGCCCAGCGTGGCGGTGGTCTGGATCCACGAGGTGTAGGCGCCGCGCTTGCCCTGGGGCGCGTGCTCGGCCACATAGGTGGCGGCCCCGCCGTACTCGCCACCGAGGGCCAGGCCCTGCAGCATGCGCAGCGCGATCAGGATCACCGGCGCGGCCACGCCGATGCTGGCGTAGGTCGGCAGGATGCCCACGATGAACGTGGACAGGCCCATGATCAGGATGGTGACGAGAAAGGTGTACTTGCGCCCGATCATGTCGCCCAGGCGGCCGAACACCAGTGCGCCGAAAGGCCGCACGATGAACCCGGCCGCGAAGGCCAGCAGCGCGAAGATGAAGGCCGAGCCCGCATCCAGGCCGCTGAAGAACTGCTTGGCGATGATGGCCGCAAGCGAGCCGTACAGGTAGAAGTCATACCACTCGAACACGGTGCCCAGCGACGAGGCGAAGATGACTTTTCTCTCTTCCGGCGACATGGGCCGGGATGCAACATTGGTAGCCATGGTGCTTGTCTCCATTGGTGGTCGGATGGATGCGGAAATGCACGGTGCGATGGGGTTTCCGGGCACTCGTCGCAGCCTGGGTCGCAATATCGGACGTGCATCTGACCAAACACTGACAAGCGCCGTTGGCTTGCCAGCACCCTGGACTGACTGCCAACTGACAAACTCCGGGCCAACCCTGTATTCGCATTTCTCGATGCGGTAAATCGGGGGTAAAACAGCGGTGCAGCCCATCTAACGGGCCACGGAGGCCACCACGACGCACCGCCGCGCCGCGGGAAAACCCTGCCGAGGACTAACCCTGAAAGGACGGGAACTCCAGGGAAATCAGCCGCGTCAGCGCAATAGCGTGAGTCCGCTTGGCGCTTGCCGCCGGGTCCGGCGGGATCAGGCGGCGGCTGGCGGCAAGCTGGAGGGCAGCGCCTCGGCACGGCCCCACGCGGGGCCTTCGAACCAGGGATCGCCGCTCAGGCAGGCCCGCAGCATGGGCAGGCTGTCCAGCCCCCAGAACAGGCGGCCTTCCACGTCGAACGCCGGCACGCCGAACACACCACGCTGCGCCGCCGCGTCGGTGTTGGCGCGCAACAGGGCCTTGGCGGTGGCGCCTGCGGGATCCGGGCGCACCTGCTGCGTGAGTGCCTCGGCCAGCGCCTGCAGCCGCGCGGGGTCGTTGGCATCGTGCCCGCCCAGCCACACGTGGCGCAGCACCGTGCCGGCCACGAAACGGTTGATGGCGCCGTCCTCGCTGCAGGCCAGCGACTGGCGCAGCAGCGGCAATGGGTTGAACGGGTGCTGGGCCGGCATGGCCAGGCCCGTGCCGAGCGAATGGCCCAGCCATTCGGCATGGCGGTAGGTCCACAGCCGCTTGGCCGGAATGCCCGCCGGGCCGGGGTTGCCGTGGCGCTGCAGCAGCGCGCCCAGCAGCACGGGCCGGTACTCGACGCTGTAGCTCAGTCCTTCCAGGGCCTTCGGCAACTGCTCGAACGCCAGCCAGGCATAGGGCGAGACGAAGTCCAGGTAGAAGGTGATGTGCTTCACGGCAGGTCCGGGAAAGGGGATGGCGGGGGAAACTCGAAACCCGCGCGCTGCGCGAGGCGGGCCCAGATCGCGCGGCGTTCAGCATCATCCGCGCCCGACCATGCGCGGATCTCGTCCAGCGTGCGAAAGCAGCCGTCGCAGGAGGCGCCATCGGCGGACAGGCGGCACACCGAGATGCACGGCGAGGGCACGCCGTCCGTGCTGGCCTCGTCGAAATAGCCTCCCGCGCTCAACAGCATTGCGCGGTTAGCTATTGATTCAATATCACTCATGATTCGGTCGGCGCTTGCACCACATCAACCACCGGCGCGCTGGTGAGCTTTTCCAGATCCTGCGGGCGCAGCGCGAACACGCTGTGCGGGTGGCCGGCCGCGGCCCAGATCTCCTCGAAGCGGAACAGCTCGCGGTCGATCAGCGTGACCGGCGGCGTGGCGTGGCCCACGGGGGACACCCCGCCGATCGAGAAGCCCGTGCGCGCCTTGACGAACTCGGCATCGGCCCGGCCGATCTTGCCGATGTGGGCCTCGACCTTCTTCTCATCCACGCGCCGGTCGCCCGAGGTGACGACCAGCACGGCCGCATCGTCGCTCTTGCGCCGGAAGATGATGCTCTTGGCCACCTGGCCGACCAGGATGCCCAGGCCATCGGCCGCCTGCTGGGCGGTGCGCGCCGCGTCGTCGAGCATGCGCGGCATGTGCGGATGGCCCAGCGATTGCAGCGTGGCGGCGACGCGCTGGACGCCTTCGGGAAGGGGAATGAGTTCGGCTGCGCACATGGGTGTCTCAAGGCCGGAAGGCCGGTGGTCCAAAGCCGTGAATCTTAGCGATGGCCGCCGGCGCGCGCAGCCCTTCGGTGTTCAAGCCGCCGCGCGATCCTGGTGCACCCCGGGCCCCTGCTCCGCCAGATCCCAGAACAGGCCGGCCATGATCTGCAGCGATTCGCGCGTGACGTCCGCCAGGATGTGCTCGTTGGGCGCGTGCTGCGAGCACGCCGGATACGAGTGCGGCACCCACAGCGTGGGCAGGCCCAGGGTCTCGGAGAACACATCGTTGGGCAGCGAGCCGCCCAGGTTGGGGAGCAGCGCCGGGCGCCGGCCGGTGGAGCGCTCGATGGAGGCCAGGCCCCAGCGCACCCAGGCATCGTCCGGGTCCAGCCGGGTGGCGGCCATGTGCACGTCGGTGCCACGCACTTCCACGTCGGTGAAGCCGCGGGCCCGCAGGTGCTCGCGGATGTGGTCCAGGAACGCCGTGGGGTCGGAGCCCACCACGTAGCGCATGTGGCAGTGCGCGCGCGCCTCGGCGGGAATGGCATGCACCGGCATGGCCGGGTTGCCGGTGGTGAAGGCCAGCACCTCCAGGCTGTTCCAGCCGATCACGCGCTCGGACGGGGTCAGGCCGGGCTCGCCCCAGTCCGGGTCGATCTCGGGGTCGTCCGGGCCACCGCCCACGTCGATGTCGCGCAGCGCCTCGCGCACGCTGGCGGGCAGCTCGGTGGGGCGCAGGCCCGGCACCTGGATGCGGCCGCGCTCGTCCACCAGGCTGGCGATGGCATGCGCCAGCCGGATGCCCGGGTTGCGCAGCAGGCCGCCCCAGTTGCCTGAGTGGTGGCCACCGTCGCGCAGCTTCACGTGCAGGTCGAAATTGAAGACGCCGCGCGACCCCAGGAACAGGGTGGCGCGCGAGGCGGACACCCGGGGCCCGTCGGAGGCGATGAACAGGTCGGCCGCGAGCGCATCGCGCTCGTTCGCGCACACCGCGTTCAGGCCTGGCGAGCCGTCCTCCTCGCCCATCTCCAGGATGATCTTGACGTTGTAGCCCAGGCGGCCGCCTCGCACCGCCAGCACCTGCTCCAGCGCGGTGAGGTTGATGGTGTGCTGGCCCTTGTTGTCGGCTGTGCCGCGGCCATACCAGCGGTTGCCCTCCACCACGATGTCCCACGGCTGGAGGCCCGCGCGCCATTGCGCGTCGTAGCCGCGCACCACGTCGCCATGGCCGTAGGTCAGCAGCGTGAAGGCCGCGCCCTCCTCGGCGCGCTCGGCCAGCAGGAAGGGGCTCTTGCCCGGCACCGGGTTGTCCACCACACGGCAGGCAAAGCCCAGCGCCTGCAGCTGCGGCACCATTTCCTCGGTCAGGTAGGCGTGCAGGATGGGGCCGCTGGCGGCGTCCTGGCTTTCGGTGCGGAAGGCGACCCGGCGCGCCAGCGTCTGCTGAAAGCGCCCGTCATCGAAGCAGGCCAGCGTCTGGGCAATGGCTTGGTCACGGCTCATGGAAAAGGTCCTCGGGTGGGGTGGGTGGAGTGAATGGAAGGTGCGTATGGCCGCTCAGGCCACGGCCGCACGCTCGATGTCGGGAATGCCCAGGCCCGGCTCGGGCGTGAGCGCGGAGGCCAGCAGCCGGCGGGTGTAGGCGTGTTCGGGCCGGGCGAAGATCTGCTCGCGCGTGCCCAGTTCCACGATGGCGCCGCGGTACATCACGGCCACGCGGTCCACCAGGTGCTCGACCACGCCCAGGTCGTGGCTGATGAACAGGTAGGTCAGGCCGAACTCGGCCTTGAGGTCGAGCAGCAGGTTCAGGATCTGCGCCTGCACCGACACGTCGAGCGCCGAGGTCGGTTCGTCGCAGATCAGGATGTCGGGCCGCAGCACCAGCGCCCGCGCGATGGCCACGCGCTGGCGCTGCCCGCCCGACAGCTGGTTGGGGTACTGCGCATGGGTGCGCTCGGGCATGCCGACCAGATCGAGCATCTCGCGCACGCGCCGGCGCTGCTCCACGGCCGTGCCCACCTGGTGCAGGCGCAGCGGCACGCCGACGATGTCGGCCACGGTGCGGCGCGGGTTGAGCGATGAGTACGGGTCCTGGAAGATGGGCTGGATGCGCCGCGCCAGCGCGCGGCGCTGACGCGGATCGATCTCCTTGCCATCGACCAGCACGCTGCCCGAGCTGGGCGGCAGCAGGCCCAGCAGCATCTTGGCGAGCGTGCTCTTGCCGCAGCCGGATTCGCCGACCAAGCCCAGCGTTTCGCCCTTGCGAACGCGCAGCGAGACGTCATTCACCGCGTGGATCTCGCCGGGCGCGCGGAACAGTCCGCGCTTCAGGCGGAAGCTGCGGTGCAGCGCGCACAACTCCAGCGCGATGTCGCTGCCAGGTGCCGGGGGTAGGGGCTTGGGGGTCATGCGGCCTCCGCCAGGGGATGGGCCTGCACGCAGCGGACCGCGTGGTGGGCATCCACCGCCACATAGGGCGGCGTATGCGCGCAGGCCGGTTGCGCGTGCGCGCAGCGGTTGGAAAAAGCGCAGCCCTGGACGGTGCCGACCAGGCTGGGCACCACGCCGGGAATGGCCTGCAGCCGGCTGCCCGGCAGCGTCTTGCCGCGCACGGGAATGCAGTTGAGCAGGCCCTGCGTGTAGGGGTGCGTGGGCCGCGCGAACAGCTCGCCCACCGGCGCGGTCTCGATCACCTCGCCCGCATACATCACCGCGACGCGGTCGGCGATGCGCGCCACCACGCCCAGATCGTGGGTGATGAAGACCACGGCCGTGCCGAACTCCTGCTGCAGCTCGCGCAGCAGCCGCAGGATCTGCGCCTGGATGGTCACGTCCAGCGCGGTCGTGGGCTCGTCGGCAATGATGAGGTCGGGCTCGCACATCAGCGCCATGGCGATCATCACGCGCTGGCGCAGGCCGCCCGAGAGCTGGTGCGGGTACTGGCGCAGGCGCTCGGGCGCCTGCGGCACGCCCGCCCGCTCCAGCAGGTACACGGCCCGCTCGCGCGCCTGGGCCATGCTCACCTTGCGGTGCGCGCGCAGCGCCTCGCACAGCTGGTCGCCCAGCGTGTACGACGGGTTGAGCGAGGTCATCGGCTCCTGGAAGATCATCGCCATGCGGGCGCCGCGCAGCGCCGCCATGCCGCGCTCGGGCAGGCCCTGCAGCTCGGCACCGTCGAAGCGGATGTGGTCGGCCGTGCGCACCGCCTTGCGCGGCAGCAGGCCCATGAGCGCGAGCGAGGTCATCGACTTGCCGCAGCCCGATTCGCCCACCAGGCAGAGCAGTTCGCCGCGGTTCACATGGAAGTCAATGCCGCGCACCGCGTGCAGCATGCCGCGCTCGGTGGGCAGGTCCACGCGCAGGTTCTTCACGTCCAGCAAAGGGGTGGTCATGGGTCTTTGCCTTTCAGTTCCGGCCATCGGGGGCCGTGAGATCGCGGATGCCGTCGCCCACCAGATTGATGGCCAGCACCAGCACGGCCAGCACCACGCCGGGGATCAGGATCACCCAGGGCTGGAAGAACATGTAGGCCTTGCCCTCGGCCACCATCAGGCCCCACGACGGCGTGGGCGGCTGCACGCCCAGGCCCAGGAACGACAGGGTCGATTCGAGCAGGATGGCGTGTGCCATCTCCAGTGTGGCGACCACGGTGAGAGCGCTCATCAGGTTGGGCAGCAGCTCGCGCACCAGGATGTACGGCGTGGATGCGCCCAGCGCCTTGGCCGCCGCGATGAACTCGGCATCGCGCAACTGCTGCGTGGCAGAGCGGGTCACGATGGCGAAGCGGTCCCACAGCAGCAGGCCCAGCAGCACGATCACCACCTGCAGCGAGCCGCCCACGAGCGAGGCCATGGCCAGCGCCACCAGCACCACCGGCATGGCCAGGCGCGTGGTGATGATGTAGCTGATGACCGCATCCACCCGGCCGCCGAAGTAGCCGGCCAGCACGCCCAGCGTGGTACCGATGGCCCCGGCGATGAGCGCCGTGACCACACCGATCAGCAGCGACACGCGGGCGCCGTAGATGAGGCGGCTCAGGTAGTCGCGGCCGAGCTTGTCGGTGCCCAGCACGTGCTCCCAGCTGCCCTTGGCATGCCAGACGGGCGGAATGAGGCGCTGGGTCACATCCTGCGCGTAGGGATCGTGCGGGCTGATCCAGGGGGCGAGCAGCGCGGCCACCAGGGCCAGCACGAGCACGATGGCGCCGAGCACCAGGCCGCGCTGGCCCAGCACGCGGCGCAGCCAGCGGCGCCAGGCCGGTGGCGACGGCAGGGCCAGGGTGGCCGCCGCGCCGGGGGAGGAAAGGGTGGTGGAAGCGTTCATGGCAGTCTCCGGTGCGGTGGCGTCAGCGGGTGCGCATGCGCGGGTCGAGCGCGGCGTTGAGCACGTCGGCCAGGAAGGTGAGCGCGATGTAGAACACCGCGATGATCAGCACCACGGCCTGCACCACGGGGTAGTCGTTGCGCGCGATGGAGTCCCACGCGAGCTGCCCCAGCCCCTGCATGGAATACACCGACTCGATCACCACCGAGCCGCCGAGCATGAAGCCCAGCTCCACCGCGGCCAGCGCCACCACCGGAATGATGGCGTTGCGCAGCGCGTGCTTGAACACCACGCGCGAGCGGCTCAGGCCCTTGGCGCGCGCGGTGCGGATGTAGTCCGCGCCCAGCACGTCCAGCATGCCGGCCCGCGTGAGCCGCATCATGGCCGGCATGGCGTAGTAGCCCAGCGCCACCGCCGGCAGCACGAAATGCTGCCAGCTCGTGTTGCCCGCCACGGGCAGCCACTTCAGGCCCACGGCGAACAGCAGCACCAGCGTGAGCGCGAACCAGAAGGTCGGCATGGCCTGGCCCACCACCGCCACCATCAAGGCCAGGCGGTCGATCCACGTGTCGCGGTAGAGCGCGGCCAGCACGCCCAATGGAATGGCCACGGCCACGGCCAGCAGCAGCGCCACGCCACCGAGCTTGAGCGTGATGGGCAGGCGCTCGCCGACCAGCTCCATGACGGTGTTCTGGAAATAGAACGACCGCCCGAAATCCAGCCGCGCCGCCGCACCCAGCCAGTCGAAGAACTGCTCCACGATGGGGCGATCCAGGCCGTACTGCACGCGGATCTTCTCCACGTCGGCGGCGCTCGATTCCGGGCCCGCGATCGCGGTGGCCAGGTCGCCCGACAGGTGCAGCAGCATGAAGCTGACGACCGCCACGGTCAGCATGACGCTCAGCGCCACCAGCAGGCGGCGAAAGATGTAGATCAGCATGGCAGGGGCCCGCGAGGGTGTGGGAGGGACACGAACGCCGGGGCCGTCACTTCCAGCTGGCCTGGAAGAAGCGCGGCAGCTCGTCGGGCTGGGCCTCGAACTTCAGGTCCGAGGTGAACGCGTAGTTGGTCGAGTACGAAAACAGCGGCGCCCACATGGCCTGGGTGGAGATGCGCTGCAGCGCCTGGGCGTACTTGGCCTTGCGCTCGGCTTTGTCCACCGTGGCGTCGGCCGTCTGCATCAGCGCGATGACCTGCGGGTCCTTGGCGGTGTCGTCGGGGCCGCCTTTGAAGAAGTTGCCCACGAAGGCCGAAGCGTCGTTGATCGAGAACGATCCCCAGGCCTGGAACGTGAGCGGCGCACGGCCGGCGCGCAGCTCGGTGCGCAGCGCCGGGTACTGCACGAAATGCAGCCGCGCGCGGATGCCGACCTTGCGCAGGTCGCCGATCATCGCCTCGGCGTACTCGCGCTCGCGGTAGGCCCACAGCGCGGTGTCGAAACCGTTCGGGTAGCCTGCCTCGGCCAGCAGCGCCTTGGCCTTGGCCGGGTTGTATTCGTACTGCTGCACCTTGCTGGTGTCGCAGCCGAACTGCGTGCGAAAGCACGGCGCATACACCGGCTGGCTGCCGCCGCGCACCAGGCTGTCGGCCAGCCCCTTGCGGTTGATGGCGTAGTTGAGCGCCTGGCGCACGCGGGGGTCCTTGAAGGGCGCGGCCTCGGGGGTGGTGCCGTTGTTGTTGATGGAGATGAAGCCCACGCGCATGGTTTCGCCGCTCAGCACCGAGAGGTTGGGCGCCGCCTTCAGCGAATCGGCCTGGTCGGCCGGCACGCGCCAGATCCAGTCCACCGCGCCGGTCATCAACTGGGCCATGCGGGCTTCAGGGTCGCGGATCACGGTGAACTTCACGGTGCCGATCTTGGGCTGGCCCGCAGGGCTGTCCTTGAAGTAGGCGGTGTTCTTCACCATCGTCACGCCCTGCCCCGGCACCACGCTGGTGATCTTGTAGGGGCCGCTGCCCACCGGCGCCTTGCTGAACCCTTCCAGCCCCACCTTGGTGAAATAGGCTGCGGGGTAGATGGGCGTGGGGCCGGCCAGGTATTCCAGCGCCGCGGGGAACGGCGTCTTGAGGTGGATGCGCACCTCGTAGTCGCTCACCTTGTCCACGCCCTTGATCCAGTCGGTGTTCTGGCGCGTGGCGATCTTGGCGTCGGGGCCGGTCACCACGTTGAAGGTGTAGGCCACATCGTCGGCGGTGAACTTGTCGCCGTTGTGGAAGGTGACGCCCTGGCGCAGCGTGACCAGCAGCGCGGTGGGCGACTCCCACTTCCAGGCGGTGGCGAGCTGCGGCTTGAGCTCGCCCGTCTTCGTGTCGCGGTAGAGCAGCGTGTCCCACGCCATGGCGGCCAGCACAACGCCCTCGCGCATGTTGTTGTGGTACGGGCTCACGTTCTCGACCTCGTTGTCCGACGCATAGGTCAGCGTGTCGTTGGCCTTGCCGGCGTGCGCGCCGGCCCCGAAAACCATCATGCCCAGTGCCAGACAGCCCCGGCGCACCCAGTGGGTGAATAAATGCCCCATTGCGAACTCCTTCATCGTGATGAAACAGGAAACACAGTGAACGGGAGCAAGAATGGGACCTCGGAGACGTTTCCGCCATTACCGAATATCGCGGCGAGCGATCTCAAAAAGGCAATGCTCCCGTCGCATTGCGCCTATGCTTGTGGGATTGCCGCAGTGCACCACGCCCCATCGCCCACCGCCATGAAACGCTCGCAGATCGTCGCCCGCCAATTGCAGGACACGGCCCTGCGCTACTTCCTGGAGGTGGTGCGCTGCGGCTCGATCAGCGAGGCCTCGCAGCGGCTGAACGTGGCGGGCTCGGCCATCAGCCGACATATCGCGCATCTGGAAGACATCCTGGGAGCGACGCTGTTCGACCGCCACGCGCGCGGCATGGTGCCGAGCGCGGCGGGCGAGCTGCTGGCGGTGCATGCGCAGAAGTCCGCGCACGACGCGGAGCGCGTGGTGCATGAAATGCAGGCGCTGCAGGGCATGGAGCGCGGGCGGGTGCGCCTGGCCTCGTCGGAGGGCTTCGCGCTGGAATTCCTGCCCCGGCTCATCAGCGATTTCCGGCGGCGGCACCCGGGCATCCAGTTCCACCTGGGGGTGTTTCCGCCGGCCGAAAGCACGCGGCGCGTGCTGCTGGGCGATGCGGACATCGGCATCACCATGAGCCGCAGCGCCGAAAAGGACATCCGCATCGAGCTGCTGCAGCCCTCGCCCGTGCTGGCCGTGGTGCAGCGCGGCCATCCGCTGACGCGCTTTCAGCAGGTCAGCCTGTCGCAGCTGCAGAACTATCCCGTGGCGCTGCCCGAAATGGACACCACCGTGCGGCAGCTGTTCGACATCGCGTGCAGCCGCCAGAAGGTGCAGATCGACCCCGTGCTCACCAGCAACTACATCGCCAGCCTGTTCGGGTTCGTCAAGCACGAGCCCGAGGGCGTGTCCATCTCGGGCGAGATCACCATGCGCTACCAGATCGAGCGCGAGGAGATGGCCTGCGTGCGCCTGCGCGACCGGGGGCTGGACCTGCGCAACATCGAGGTGCAGACGCTGATGGGCCGCACGCTGTCACGCGCGGCGCAATCGTTTCTCGCGCACCTCAAGGAGCAACTGCAGAGCGTGGCCGCGCCGCCCGGCGGCTGACCGCACCCAGCGCCCAGACCCTGCGCGGCCTCAGCCCAGGCGCTTGGTCAGCAACGCCTTGGCGGCGCGCGAGTTGGACGGCCGGCCCAGGAAATCGCTGATGTACGCGCCCGCATCGATGAGCGCGTCCAGATCGATGCCCGTGTCGATGCCCATGCCGTGCAGCATGTAGACCACGTCTTCGGTCGCCACGTTGCCCGTGGCGCCCTTGGCATAGGGGCACCCGCCCAGGCCCGCCACCGACGTGTCGTACTGCCACACGCCCATCTCCAGCGAAGCCAGCGTGTTGGCCAGCGCCTGCCGTAGGTGTCGTGGAAGTGGCCCGACACCGCGTCGACGCCGTAGTGCTGCAAGGTGGCCTCCATGGCGCGCTGCACCTTGCGCGGCGTGCCCACGCCGATGGTGTCGGCCACGCCGACGTGCTGCACGCCGATCTGCTTCATCAGGCCCGCCAGGTACGCCACGCGCTCGGGCGCCACCTCGCCCTCGTAGGGGCAGCCCACGGTGCAGCTCATGGCGCCCCGCACGGCAATGCCCGCCGCGCGCGCCGCTTCAACCACCGGCGCGAAGCGCTCGATGCTCTCGGCGATGCTGCAGTTGATGTTCTTCTGGCTGAAGGCCTCGCTGGCCGAACCGAAGACGACGATCTCGTCGGGCCGCGTGGGCACGGCGGCCTCGTAGCCCTTGAGGTTGGGCGTGAGCACCGAATAGCGCACGCCGGGCTGGCGCTCGATGCCCGCCATCACCTCCACGTTGTCCGCCATCTGGGGCACCCACTTGGGCGAGACGAAGCTGGTGACCTCGATCTCCGTCAGCCCGGCCGCCTGCAGGCGGTGCACGAGACCGATCTTGACCTCGGCGGGCACGGGAGACTTTTCGTTCTGAAGGCCGTCGCGCGGGCCGACATCGACGAGTTTGACGCGGGAAGGAATGCTGCTGCTCATGGGGAAATCCTGCGGTAAAGAATGCGGGGCGGTGCCCGAGGCCTAGTAGCCGCGCCGGGGGTCCACGATGCCGGCCACCGGCTCGCCGCGCTGCATGGCGGCGATCTTGCGCGCGATCTGGGCGATGCTTTCTTCGCGCAGCGTGCGGGCGGAGGTGTGGGGCGTGGTCGTGATGCGGGGGTGCGTGCGCAGCGGGTGGTCGGCGGGCAGGGGCTCGGTGCGGAAGACGTCGAGCGTGGCCCCGGCCAGGTGGCCGGCGTCGATGAGGGCGATCAGGTCGTCTTCGACCAGGTGCGCGCCGCGCGCCACATTGACGACATAGCCGCCGGGCTGCAGGCGCGAGAGCATGTCGCGGTTCATGATGTCCTGCGTGTCAGGCGTGAGCGGCAGCAGGTTCACCAGCACGCGGCTGGCAGCCAGGAAGCCGTCGAAACCCTCCGCGCCATGAAAGGCCCGCACGTCCTCCACGGCCTTGGGCGAGCGGCTCCAGCCGTTCACCGGGAACTCGAAGTGCGCCAGCGCCTTGGCCACCCGCTCGCCCAGCACTCCCAGGCCCATGACGCCGACGGAGAAATCGCTGCGCAGTCGCGGCCGGCGGTAGGCCCAGCCCCCGGCGCGCATGTCGGCCTCATAGGCCTCGAACTCGCGGAAGTGGCGCACCACCGCGTGGCACACGTATTCGGCCATCTGCACGGCCATGCCGGCATCGTCCAGCCGCACCACCTGCGCGCCGGGCGGCAGGCGCAGGGCCAGCAGCGCATCCACGCCCGCACCGATGTTGAAGAGCGCCTGGATGCCGGCCTGCTCGTCCATGAACTGCTGGGGCGGCGCCCAGACCACGGCGAAATCGGCCGGGGGGGCGCCCGGTTGCCAGACGGTGATGTGCGCCCCGGGCAGCGCGGCCTGCAGGCCCTGCAGCCAGGGCTCAGCCTTGGTGTGCGTACAGCAGAAGGTGATGTTCATGGCGCAAGAGCGTATCGTGGCTGCGGATTGCGCGCTGTCACGCGGGCGAGAGCTTGAGCAGCTCGGCGCCTTCGGTCACCTGGTCGCCGGGCGCATAGAGCAGCTCCTGCACCGTGCCGTCCACGGGCGCGGCGATGGTGTGCTCCATTTTCATGGCCTCCATCACGGCCAGGGCCTGGCCCTTGGTCACGGCATCGCCCGCTTTCACGGCGAACGACACCACCTTGCCGGGCATGGGCGCGGTCAGGCGTCCGCCTTCGGACTGCGCCTCGCCCGCATGGGCCAGCAGGTCGATGGCGACGATCTGCGTGGCGCCGCGCGGCGTGAAGACGTGGTCGGTCTCGCCCTGGGAATGCACCACGGCGCGCGTGCGCTGGCCGGCGAAGTGCAGGTCCAGGCCCTCGCCATCGGCGGTGAAGGCCAGCGGCCCGGCCACGGCCGCATCGCCCTCGCCCACCGCCAGTTCCATCGCGCCGCCCGCGGCGTAGGTGAGCCAGGCGTTGGCAGGCTGGCCGCCGAACTCGAACGCGAACCGGCGGCGCGTCACGCCGTGCGATTGCCAGCCGTCGCGGCGGCTGAACGGGTCGGCCCCCTCG
>NZ_BAAJYR010000026.1:0-29427 GCF_057546605.1 Acidovorax sp. KPB24-03
GCCGCGCGCCATGTCGATGCCGGCAAAGCCACCCTCCAGTTCGGGCGGGGCGCCGCACCCGGCAAGGGCGGCGGCAGCGGCCGAGGTGGCCGAGGCGGCGAGGAATTGGCGGCGTTGCATGTGGGCGGTGCGGCCGGGCGGCCAGCGCGGTCAGTGGGCCGCCACCTTACCCCACTCCTGCTCGTAGGTGTGCACCAGCACCTGGTTGGACAGGCGGTTGACCTCGGCCGGCACGCGCGCCATGTCGCGCGGAAAGTCGAACAGCAGCGCCAGCGTGGGCACCGACAGGAATCGCAGCCCCTCGGGCAGCGCCTGCGGCAGATGCCAGGGCCGGCGGCTGGCGATCACGAATCCCCATTCGCCGAAGCTGGGCACGTGGGCGTGGTACGGGGCGGTGCGCAGCCCCAGCGACTCGATGGTCTGCACCACCGTCCAGAAGCTCTGGCGTGCCACCAGGGGCGAGGTGGTCTGCACCACGGCGTAGCCGCTGGCGGACAGGCGCTGCGCCAGCAGGGCGTAGAAGCTGTTGGTGTAGAGCTTGCCGATGGCGAAGTTGGTCGGGTCGGGGAAATCCACCACGATCACGTCGAAAAAGTCTTGCGCCCCCACGCCTTGGGGCGGTCCTGCGGCGCTGGAGTCTTGCGCCCCCACGCTCCCCTGCTGCAGCCACTGGAACGCGTCGGTGTTCACGACATGCACCTTGGGGTTGGACAGCGCCCCACCGTTCAGCCGCGCCAGCGTGGGGTCGTCGGTGAACAGGCGCGTCATCGCCGGGTCCAGCTCGACCAGCGTGACCGACTCGACCGAGGGGTACTTGAGGATCTCGCGCACCGCCATGCCGTCGCCGCCGCCCAGCACCGCCACGCGCCGCGGCCCGGCGCCGCCCGAGGCGAACGCCGCCATCGCCGGGTGCACCAGGGCCTCGTGGTAGCGGTACTCATCGCGCTCGGCGAACTGCAGGTTGCCGTTGAGGTACAGCCGGTGCCCCGCCTTGCCCTCGGTGACCACGATGCGCTGGTAGGGCGTGGCACGGCTCACCACGATGCGGTCCTGGTAGAACTTGTCTTCGGCAAAGCGCGTGATGTGCTCCGCGCCCACCAGCCCCGCCAGCAGCACGCCGAACACGGCCACGCAGGCCAGCACGTGCGCGCGCAGGCGCCGCAGCTCGTGGCGGAACAGCCAGACCGCCCACAGCGCCACCGCCGCGTTCATCAGGCCGAACAGCAGCCCCGTGCGGATCAGCCCCAGGTGCGGCACCAGCAACAGCGGGAACGCGAGCGACACCGCCAGCGCCCCGAGGTAGTCGAACGTGAGCACCTGCGAGACCAGGTCCTTCAGCACCGCGTTGCGCTTGAGGATGCGCATCACCAGCGGAATCTCCAGCCCCACCAGCGTGCCCACCAGCAGCACCATGCCGTACAGCAGCACGCGGAACGCGCCCGGCGCGTAGGCGTTGGCCAGGAACAGCGTGGCCGGCAGCGCGCCGCCCACCAGGGCCACCAGCAGTTCGATGCGCAGGAAGTGCGCGGGCAATTGCCGTTCGAAGTAGCGCGACAGCCACGATCCCACGCCCATGGCGAAGAGGTAGGTGCCGATGATGGTGGAGAACTGCAGCACCGAATCGCCCAGCACGTACGAGGCGAGCGCGCCGGCCGCCAGCTCGTAGAGCAGGCCGCAGGCGGCGACGACGAAGACGCTGGCGAGCAGCGCGATGTCGATGGGGCGCGGCGCGGGCGCCGCGCTGGCTGTGGTGGTGGGCAACGAAGCGTCCGGCATCAGTGCTCCCATGCTTCGCCCAGCGCTTCGGCTTGCTGCAGTACCAGTTCGACGGCGCTGTCGGCTTTGTCGGGCGGGTATTTGTACTTGCGCAGGATGCGTTTGAACGTCGGCCGCAGGCTGGTGCGAGCGCTCTCGATGCGGGTCATGGCCGGGCCTCGTTGTTCTCACCCAGCAAGATGGTGTTCAATGCCTGATTGACGTAGTAGTTGCCGCGCCCGATCTTTTGCTTTTGAACGAAGCCGCTGGCCGCCAGCGCATCCAGGTACTTGGTGGCAGTGAGCCGAGAGACCTGCAGATCCCGCTGCAAAAAATCGATCTTGGTGTAAGGGTGCGTGAACAGGTTGTTGATCAAGTCCTGGCTATAGAACTTGTGCTGCGCCCGGATGCGGTGTTTGTAGTCGAACAGTGCTGTCTTGATGGCATGGATGGTGACCAGGGTCTGGGCCGCGGTCTGCTCCACGGCGTCCAGCATGTAAAGCACCCAATCTTCCCAGGCGTCGTGGTCCCGCACCGTCTGCAGCAAGCGGTAGTACTCGGTCTTGGTACGCACGATGTGCTTGCTCAGGTACAGCACCGGAATATCGAGCAGCCCCTCCTTCACCAGATACAGCACGTTCACGATGCGCCCGGTGCGGCCATTGCCGTCGTAGAACGGGTGGATACTTTCGAATTGGTGGTGCGCCAGCGCCATCTTGATCAGCGGGTCGGCGGCAAACAGGTCTGGATCGTTCAGAAACCGCTCTAACCCCCCCATCAGCGCGACGATCTCGGTGGGGTCTTGCGGCGGCGTATATACCGTCTGGCCGGCGCCGTCTTTCAGCGCCGTACCAGGCAGCTTGCGAAAGCCTGCATTGTTGCGCTCCAGCTCGCCTTGGATCTGGATGATGTGGTTGGCCGTGAGTAGACCACTGCTGCGTACCTGCTCAAACCCCACCCGCAGGGCTTGGCGGTAGCGCAGCACTTCTTTGGCAGCGGGGTTGGCAAACGCTTCAGGCAGCACATCGTCCTTGAACAGCTCATCGTGCGTGGTGACGATGTTCTCTATCTCCGAGCTGTCTTTGGCCTCCTGCAGGCCCAGCGTGTTGATCAGGATGCCTTGGTTGGGAATGGACGCCGCAATACCCTTGAGTTCAGCCAATCGGCGGCTGCTGCTGGCCAGCTTCTTGAGAATGGCGGGTGTGTCGAAACGGGTGGCGTCCAGCTGTTCGAGCGCGAGGAGGACGGGCATGGTGGGCGAGGGCTGGTCTGTGATGTGTATAGAAAAGCCGGTTTTCTATACATGTTAGCCAGCATCTGTATAGAAAAAGCCGTTTTTTATACATGGGATGGGTTGCCAGCCAACGGCGGATTTTGCATGGCCCGACGTTCAGCGGCCGAAAGCCAGAGGGTTTCCGGGGTACCCAGCGCTACTGGACCACCTCACCCCCCGTGCATCGCCGCCGCCACGATGATGCTGATGCCCAGGCACATGGCCGCCACCACCATGGCGAGGGCCTTGTTCTGCTTCTCGACGATCTCGGCCCACAGGTCGTAGGGCGTGAGCTTGTCGATGATGATGAAGCTCACCCAGAACACCAGCACGCCGATGAGCGCGAACAGGATGGAGCCGAAAAACGCGGCGGGCCGCAGCCATTCAAGAGCCATGATGATGACCTCCGTCAGATGAAAAGGGGTTGCAACAAGGGAGCGCAGGGGCGTCGCCGTTTCGTCATTTGTGCCCGCCCCCGCTGGAATACCCGCCGAAGGAGCCGCCCGAGCTGCGGTAGCCGCCGCCCGACGATCCCGAGCAGTTGCTCATGAGCAGCAGCAGGATGATGAGCACGATCGCAATGACGATGATGGTCCCGCAGCCCAGGCTGGTGGCGCTGGCCAGGGGCGCGGCGTCCTCGCGCTTGAACATGTCCTGCTGGCCGCCGAGCTTGAAGGCCTGCGCCACCACCGCGCTGTCGATCTTGCTGCCGCTGGACCAGGTGATCTCGCGCGGGGTCTGCTCCATCGACAGCAGGCCGCGGCCGGTGCTGCTGGCGAAGTCGCGGTTGGCGCTTTTCTGGCCGCGCTCCACGGGCCAGTAGAACTCGCCGGCCACGTAGGTGGTCTCGGCGTCGTACTGGCTCGACAGGCGGTAGGTGGTGCCCAGGTAGGTGGCGCTCTGGCCGCCGCCGGTTAGCTGCGGCGCGCCCGTGGTGGGCCGCACCAGGCTCCAGCCGTCGGTCGCGTCCACCAGGAAGGCGAAGCCGCGCTTTTGGTTGTAGAGCAGGTATTCATCCCAGCCGAAGTGCTCGTCGTCGCCCGGCTCCACCCCCATGCGGTGCTGAAAGCCCACCACCTGCCAGTGCACGCCCTCCAGCTGCCCGGTCTGGCCCAGCGGGATGAGCGGGTTCACCGGCTCGTCCTGCACGGCGTGGCGCAGTTCGGCCCCCAGGCCGCTGGACAGGTCGATGAGGCTGTGGCACGACGGGCACGTCAGGCTCTTGGTGCTGCCCAGCTTCACGGGCACCGGCGCGCCGCAGTTCGGGCAGTTGAACTGCCGGCCGGTTTCGTCCTTGGCGGACGCGTCTTTCAGGCCCTGCAGCTTCAAATCGTCGAGCTGCACGGCCCGGCCGCGGTCCACCTTCGGGGGTGTGCTGCCGTAGTCGATCGACAGCACCTCGCCGTCGGCGCTGCGCAGCTCCACCATGCTGAACGGGTGGCCCAGCGGCGGCAGCTTGGGCAGCTCGCCCTGGGCGGAGATGAGCTGCGCCTGCACGTTGGCGGCCACGCTGTAGGGCTTGCCGGCCACCGCCGTGGTCATGCCGACGCGGAACTGCTCGGCCGCGGGCAACTCACGCCCCGCCGCGGCCGGCCGCGTGAACACGTAGGCGCCGTTGTCCTCGCCCAGCGTGGCGGTGCTGCCGTCCTCCAGGAAAGCGTTCCACTCGGTCCAGGTGCCGGCGTCGCCCTTGTATTGCAGGCGCCCGATCAGCGTGAAGGGCAGGTCCTGCCCGTCCAGCACGATGCGGCCGCTGGCCATGAGCTGCAGGGGGCTGTGGTCGTCGAAGACTCGGCCATCTTGCCCACGCGCGTGAGCACCTCGCCGCTGCGCACCACCGTGCTCTGGCAGTAGGGGCAGACGGCGTGGGTGGACTGCGCGCTCTTGAATTCGACCGGCGCGCCGCAGCCGGGGCAGGGCGCGCGGTAGGTACGCTGGGTGCCGCTCTCGGCCATGTTTTTTGAGTGTTTTTGGCCTCCTGCCCTAGTATCGATTGGGCAGGATGCTATTCAATCGATAGCGAAGACTAGACCAGCTTCTTGAGCAGTTCGGCCTTCTTGGCGTCGAACTCCTCCTGCGTGAGGATGCCCTTGGCCTTGAGCTCGCCCAGCTTCTCCAGCGTGGCCATCACGTCCTCGGGCTTGACGCCCGCCGCAGGCGCGGCGGCCACGGCAGCGGCGGCCTGCTGGGCCGCGCCGGGGTTCTGGCCCTGCAGGCCCTGCTGCAGGTTCTGCGCCAGCACCTGGCCCAGCGCCACGCCGGCGCCCAGGCCCATGGCGTCGCCAGCAATGCCGCCGCCGCCGTTGCCCGAGCCTTCGGCGAATTTCGGGATCGCCTGCGCCGTCTGGTACTGCATGAACTTGCCCATGTCGTTGCCGACCATGCCCATGCCGATCTTCTGGTCCAGGATCTTCTGCAGCTCTTCGGGCAGCGAGACGTTCTGCACCGTCATGCCCTCCAGCAGCAGGCCGATCTTGGCGAACGCGGGCTGCAGTTCCTTGGCCAGGGCCTCGGCGAACATCACCTGGTTGGCCGCCAGGTCGAGGAACGGCAGGCCGCTGCCCGCGATGGCGTTGCTGATGTTCTGCAGCACCAGGCCGCGCAGCTGGCCGTCGATCTCGGAGACGGTGTACTCGGCGCGCGTGCCCGAGATCTCGGTGTGGAACAGCTTGGGGTCGGCCACGCGGAAGGCGTAGTTGCCGAAGGCGCGCAGGCGCACGGCGCCGAAATCCTTGTCGCGAATGGTGATGGGCTGCGGCGTGCCCCACTTCTGGTCCACCTGCTGGCGCGTGCTGAAGAAGTACACGTCGCTCTTGAACGGGGACTCGAAGAGCTTGTCCCAGTTCTTCAGGTAGGTGAGCACCGGCAGCGTCTGCGTGGTGAGCTTGTAGGTGCCGGGGCCGAACACGTCGGCCACCTGGCCTTCGTTCACGAAGACCGCCATCTGCGACTCGCGCACCACGAGCGTGCCGCCGTTCTGGATTTCCATGTCCCGCATCGGGAAGCGCCAGGCCAGCGTGCCGTCGCTGTCCTCGGTCCACTGGATGATGTCGATGAACTGTTTCTTGATGAAGTCCATGAGGGCCATGCGGTGCTCCCGTTCGAGGTGTGCGGAGGGTTGGAAAGTGCGGCCATCATAGCGGCGCCCCGGGGCTTGGCTATCGCGGCGTTGGACACGATCAATTGGCGCTCGCCAATGCGAATCACTAGCATTCGTGCAGTTGTTCGTTCCCATCCGAGATCGCCCTACAGGAGTCCGCCATGTCCCGCATCCGCCAAGCCACGCTCCGCAACCTGCCCACCCTCATGAAGACGGGCAGCTACTACCTCATCCACATCTGTGTGGCGGCCCTGGTGGCCTACGCGGTCACCGGCAACCTGATCGCCTCGATCACGCTGAGCCTGCTGGAGCCCACGGTGCAGGCGGTGGCGTTCTTCTTCCACGAAAAGGCCTGGGAGCGGGCGGCCCGCCGCCGCGCGGCAGCGGCCGGCGATGCGCCCCTGGCGGCTTGAGGCACGGCCATGAGTACCACCTCGGATTCACGCCCCCGGCAGGCGGGCGGGCCGTTTCATCACTGGCTGATCGAGCGGCTGGCCGGCCTGGCCGGCGCGCTGTGATGGTCTGAGAGAAGAGGGAAAAGGAAAGGGGCCGCCGGGCTGCCGTCGGCCCGGGCTGGCCCAGCGGACGGTTAAGAGGCGTATGCGGCGGTTCAGGCCCGCGTGTCGAGCAGCGAGCCCATCATGCGGTCTTCGGTGCGCAGCACCTGCAGATTGGCCTTGAACGCATAGGTGGCCGAGATCTGGTCGACCGCGTCGGCCTCGAGCGAGGCGCCTTCCTGCGCCGCGCGGCCCACATTGGTGGTGGCCACGCCGCCTTGGGAGGCCACGGCCTCCTGGTCCACGGTCTGGCGCTTGAAGCCGGGGGTGTTCATGTTGGCGACGTTGTTGGCGGAGACATCCATGCGCACCTGGGCGGCGCGCAGGCCAGAGGCGGCGATCGAGGAAACAGAGGCCATGGGAGTGCTCCGGTGGAGGGCGAGGAAGTGCCTGGATTATCCGCCGCAGGTGCAGGAATGACCAGCCCGGCCGTGAAAACGACTGGGAACGATCGCAGGCCCCCTGCGCTGGATGCGTCGTTCTCCAGCGGCCCCATCAGCGGCTTCGGCTCCATCATCGTCAACAACCTGCGCTACGACGACACCGCCGCGCGCATCCTGGACGATGCCGGCCAGGCCGTCACCACCGCCGCCCTGCGGCTGGGCATGGTGGTGGAGGTGAACGGCTCGGGCATCGCGGTGGACGCCAGCGGCTGCGCCGCTCCGTGGCCTCGACCATCAGCCTGCGCAGCGAGATCGAGGGGCCCATCACCGCCATCGACACCGCCGCCCGCACCTTCGCCGTGCTGGGCCAGACCGTGCAGTGGGCCGATGCCACGCTCTACAGCGACAACCTGCCCAATGGCGCGGCCAGCCTGGCGGTGGGCCAGGTGGTGCAGGTGTTCGGCCTGCGCAACCCCGACGGGCTATACAGCGCCACGCTGGTGGTGCGCGACGAGCCCGTGCCCACCCGCTACAAGCTGCGCGGCGTGGTCGCCGGGCTGGACGGCACGGCGCAGACCTTCCGCATCGGTGGCGCGGTGATCGCCTACGGCGCCGTTGCGTCGCAAGCCCCCGGCATCGCCAACGGGCAGTACGCCCGCGTGGAGCTGCAGACGGCGCCCGACGCGTCTGGCCGCTGGGTGGCCTCGGCCCTGCGCACCACCGCCAGCAGCGTGACGCTGCCCAGCGGCAGCAACGTGGCGGTCGAACTCAAGGGCTACGTCACCGCGTTCACCAGCAACACGGCCTTCAGCGTGAACGGCGTGCCGGTGAATGCCAGCGGCGTGGCCAACCCGCCTGCGGGCCTGGCGCTGGGCCGGCGCGTGGACGTGAAGGGCGTGTTCGTGAGCGGGCAGTTCAACGCGAGCGAGATCGCGCTGGAAGAGGCCGGCAGCCTGGCCAGCCGCAGCTTCGACGTGAAGGGATCGATCCAGCGCGTGATCCCGGCGGCCTCGGTGATCGTGGTGCGCGGCGTGCCGGTCCACTACGCCAGCGCCCGCTTCGAGGGCGGCACCGCGTCCGACCTGGCCGAGAACCGCTCCGTGGAGATCCAGGCGCAGGTGGCCGCCGGCACCTTCGGCCTGGTGGCGCAGACCATCCGGTTCGTTGCCTGATTCGATTGCTATCAATTAAATAGCGGTATGCCCTAGTAGATATTGCGCTGGAGGCCGATGGGGTTGACCATGGACCGGCGCGGGCCCCTTTCGCCCCGAGCCGCCCGGGTCCGCTGCGCTCCGCCTTCAGTCGGCGTTCACGTACTCCGGATGGCGGGCGCAGATCTCGTCCACCTGGCTGAGCGTGCCCGACAGGTGCGTGCGCAGCGCCTCCTGGGCGCCGGGCGCGTCCCCCTGCGCGATGGCCTCGGCGATGCGGCGGTGGTCGGCCAGCACCGACGCGGCCTTGCCCGCGCTAGGCAGGTGCAGGTGGCGCAGACGGTCCACGTGGCCGGAGTGGCTGCGCACCAGCTCCCACAGGCGCGGCACCTCGGCGGCCTCGTACATCAGGCGGTGGAACGCCAGGTCGGCCTGCGAGAACGCCTCGGGCTCCAGGGGGTCGGCGGCGGCCTGCATCACGCCGATCTGGGCCTGCAGGCGCCGGGCGACGGCCTCGCCGCCCTGCAGCGCCAGCGTACGCACCACCTCCAGCTCGATGGACCGGCGCAGGTAGTGGGCCTGCCGCGCGGCGGCCACGTCGATGCGGCTCACCACCGTGGCGTGCTGCGGAAAGATGTCCACCAGCCCCTCTTCGCCCAGCCGCATCAGCGCATCGCGCACGGGCGTCTGGCTGATGCCGAAGCGCTCGGCCAGTTCGGCGCGGGCCAGCACGGTGCCGGGGGTGAGGTCCAGCGACACGATGGCCGCGCGCAGCTTTTCGAAGATCTGCGGCGCCGCGTGGCGCGACCGGTCGAGGCGGACTTTGTCTCTCACGTTCATAGGCGGCGGATTGTCGCACCGCACGATTTTGACGTACTAATATATTAGTGCTTTAATGCGCCGAAACTGTGATGGAGCCTATGACGACGACCCGCCGCCCCCCCGAGTCCCTGCGCAGCGCACGCTGGTTCGCCCCCGACGACCTGCGCTCCTTCGGCCACCGCTCTCGCATCATGCAAATGGGCTACGCGCCCGAAGACTGGGTGGGCAAGCCCATCATCGCCATCGTCAACACGTGGTCGGACATCAACCCCTGCCACGGCCACTTCAAGCAGCGGGTGGAAGACGTCAAGCGCGGCGTGCTGCAGGCGGGCGGCTTTCCCATCGAACTGCCCGCCATCTCGCTGGCCGAGGCCTTCGTCAAACCCACCACCATGCTCTACCGCAACATGCTCGCCATGGAGACCGAAGAGTTGCTGCGCAGCCACCCGGTCGATGGCGCGGTGCTGATGGGCGGCTGCGACAAGACCGGCCCCGGCCTGCTGATGGGCGCCATCAGCATGGGCCTGCCCTGCGTCTTCGTGCCCGCCGGCCCCATGCTGCGCGGCAACTACAACGGGCAGGTGCTGGGCTCGGGCTCGGACGCGTGGAAGCTCTGGGACGAGCGCCGCGCCGGCCAGATCACGCAGACGCAGTGGCTCGGGGTGGAAGGCGGCATCGCCCGCAGCCACGGCACCTGCATGACCATGGGCACGGCCAGCACCATGACGGCGATCGCCGAGGCCATCGGCATGACGCTGCCGGGCGCCTCGTCCATCCCCGCGCCGGACGCCAACCATGTGCGCATGAGCGCCGAGAGCGGCCGCCGCATCGTCGAGATGGTCTGGCAGGACGAAACCCCGGCGAAGCTGCTGAGCCGCGAATCGTTCCTGAACGGCATCAACGTCGCCATGGCCGTGGGCTGCTCCACCAACGCCATCGTCCACCTGGTGGCCATGTCGCGCCGCGCGGGCGCGCACTGCGCCGTCACGCTGGATGACTTCGACGCCGCCAGCCGCCACGTGCCGGTGATCGCCAACGTGCGGCCCAGCGGCGACACCTACCTGATGGAGGACTTCTACTACGCCGGCGGCCTGCCCGGCCTCATGTCGCGCATGCCGCAGCACCTGCACCTGGGTGCGCGCACCGTCACCGGCCGCACGCTGGGCGAGAACATCGAAGGCGCCGCCGTGTTCAACGACGACGTGATCCGGCCATTGGACAACCCCATCTACGCAGAGGGCGCGCTCGCCGTGCTGCGCGGCAACCTGGCGCCCGACGGCGCCGTTATCAAGCCCAGCGCGTGCGCGCCGCACCTGCAGCAGCACACCGGCCCGGCGCTGGTGTTCGACGACTACCCCAGCATGAAGGCCGCGGTGGAAGACCCCGACCTCGACGTCACGGCCGACCACATCCTGGTGCTGCGCAACGCCGGCCCGCAGGGCGGCCCCGGCATGCCCGAATGGGGCATGCTGCCCATCCCCGCGAAGCTGGTGAAGCAGGGCGTGCGCGACATGCTGCGCCTGTCCGATGCGCGCATGAGCGGCACCAGCTACGGCGCCTGCATCCTGCACGCCGCGCCCGAGGCCTACATCGGCGGCCCGCTGGCGCTCGTGAAAACCGGCGACCTCATCACCGTGGACGTGCCCGCGCGCCGCATCCACATGGAGGTGAGCGACGAAGAACTCGCCCGCCGCCGCGCCGCCTGGACGCCGCTGCCCGCACGCTACCAGCGCGGCTACGGCTGGATGTTCAGCCGCCACATCCTGCAGGCCGACCAGGGCTGCGACTTCGATTTCCTCGAAACCGGCTTCGGCGCCCCCGTGCCCGAGCCCGACATCTTCTGACCCCCGGAGACATGCCCTTGAACCCCGCCACCCGCGACCGCCTCGCCCACG
Organism: Acidovorax sp. KPB24-03; assembly: GCF_057546605.1. Lineage (NCBI taxonomy): Bacteria > Pseudomonadati > Pseudomonadota > Betaproteobacteria > Burkholderiales > Comamonadaceae > Acidovorax > Acidovorax sp. KPB24-03. Next base: position 10,937 of record NZ_BAAJYR010000026.1, read on the forward strand.
TCAGCACCGCCACGCTGTGCACCGCCCTCTTCAAGAAGGGGCTGCGCAACCAGTTCCTGCAGAACGTCCACCCCCTGCGCACCGGCCGCGCCAACATGGTGGGCGAGGCCTTCACGCTGCGCTACATCCCGGCGCGCGAAGACCTGAACACCATCGACGTGTTCAAGAACCCCGACCACCCCCAGCGCAAGGCCGTGGAAGACTGCCCGCCCGGCGCCGTGCTGGTCATCGACAGCCGCAAGGACGCGCGCGCCGCATCGGCCGGCTCCATCCTCGCCTCGCGCCTCATGAAGCGCGGCGTGGCCGGGCTGGTCACCGACGGCGGGTTTCGCGACACGCCCGAGATCGCCGCGCTCGACATGCCGGCCTACCACCAGCGCCCCTCGGCGCCCACCAACCTCACGCTGCACCAGGCCATCGACATCAACGGGCCCATCGCCTGCGGCGACGTGGCCGTGTTCCCCGGCGACGTGCTGGTGGGCGATGGCGAGGGCGTCATCGTCATCCCCGCGCACCTGGCCGATGAGATCGCCGCCGAAGCCACCGAGATGGCCGCCTTCGAAGACTTCGTGACCGAGAAGGTGCTGGAAGGCCGCTCGATCATCGGCCTGTACCCGCCCACCGACCCCGCCACCCACGGCGACTTCGCCGCCTGGCGCGCCGAGAAAGGCCGCTGACACCCGGCACACACCGCCCGCACCGCTTTTTCCGCCTTCCCCCCCTTCCCCACATCGCAGCACCACAACGACACCCGGAGACAAACCCCATGCGATTCATCCGACACACCGCCCTGCTGGCCGCCCTGGCCCTGGCCCCATTCCTTGCGGGCGCCCAGGAATGGCCTACCGCCAAGCCCATCACCTACGTCGTGCCGTTCACGCCCGGCGGCTCCACCGACATCATCGGCCGCGTGCTCGCCAACAAGCTGGGCGAGGCGCTCAAGCAATCGGTGGTGGTGGACAACAAGCCCGGCCAGGCCGGCGGCATCGGCGCCTCGTACGCGGCCAAGGCCCCGCCGGACGGCTACACCCTCTTCGGGGGCACCATCAGCACGCACGCCATCAACGCCAGCCTGTACAAGAACCTGTCGTACAACCCGGTCAAGGACTTCGAGCCCGTGGCCCTGGTGGCCACGCTGCCCAACGTGCTCATCGTCAACCCCGCGCTGGGCGTGAATTCGGTCAAGGAACTGATCGAGCTGCTCAAGAAAGACCCGTCCAAACGCATGTTCGCGTCGTCGGGCGCGGGCACCTCCACCCACCTGGCGGGCGAGATGTTCGGCGACCTGATTGGCGTGAAGCTCACCCACGTGCCGTACAAGGGCACGCCGCCCGCCCTCACCGACGTGGCCGCCGGCCAGGTGTCGTTCATGTTCGACCAGATGACCGCCGCCCTGCCCCTGGCCAAGGCCGGTCGCGTGAAGTTGCTGGCCGTGACCACCGGCCAGCGCATCGCCCTCGCGCCCGAACTGCCCACCATGATCGAATCGGGCGTGGCCGGCTTCGAGATGTCGTCCTGGCAGGCCGTGTACGCCCCCAAGGGCACGCCCAAGGCCGTGGTGCAGCGGCTGAACGCCGAGATCGTCAAGGCCCTCAAGCAGCCGGACGTGGTGGACAAGCTGCACACGCAGCTGGGCATGGACATCGTGGGCAGCACCCCAGAAGCGCTGGCGGCGCACATGGCCAAGGAGATTCCGCGCTGGGCGGAACTGGTGAAGAAGTCGGGGGCTTCGGCGGATTGAGCGACGGGGAAGTGCGCAGGCCTGCTCCTGGCTTGAGGCCTGCACTCTCTAAGGAAGTCAAAGTGTCTGCCGGCGATGCATTGCTTGTGAAATATCGGAGGCCGTGGATGTAAGCGATGCGCAAGAAAAATCGGGACACTGCGACGCGACCATGGAAGACATCGCCGCATCTGATCTCAAATCCATACTCCACTCCAAGCGGGCCAATCTCTACTACCTTGAGCACTGCCGGGTCTTGGTCAATGGTGGCAGGGTTGAATATGTGACGGATGCCGGCAAGAAAAGCCTGTACTGGAATATTCCCATCGCCAATACCACCAGCATTCTGCTGGGAACAGGCACCTCGATTACCCAGGCGGCCATGCGTGAACTGGCCAAAGCCGGCGTGTTGGTGGGGTTTGCGGGCGGCGGGGGCACCCCGCTGTTCAGTGCCAATGAGCTGGACGTGGACGTGGCATGGTTCGCACCGCAGTCCGAGTATCGCCCGACGGAGTATCTGCAAGCGTGGGTGCGTTTCTGGTTCGACGAAGAACTGCGGCTGATGGCAGCCAAAGCCCTCCAGATCCAGCGGCTGCAAAGGCTGCGGACGCAATGGACCACGCGTGCTGTGCGCGAGGCCGGATTCGCGGTGGATGCGCAACGCTTGCAAAACTTGCTGGATCCCTTTATGGCGCACATCGCCAATGCGCCAGACATCACCGCCTTGCTCACCGATGAGGCGCGTTTGACCAAGGCGCTTTTCAAACTGGCGGTGGATGCAACGGGCTATGGCGATTTCACACGCGCCAAACGCGGTACCGGCAGCGATGCCGCCAACCGCTTCCTGGACCACGGCAACTATCTGGCCTACGGGCTCGGCGCGACCGCCACGTGGGTGTTGGGTCTCCCCCACGGCCTGGCAGTGCTGCACGGCAAGACACGGCGGGGTGGGCTGGTCTTTGATGCGGCTGACTTGGTGAAGGATGCCTCGATCCTGCCGCAGGCCTTTCTCTCGGCGATGCGGGGAGACGATGAACAGCAGTTTCGCCACCACTGCATCGACGCCCTCACCCGCAGCGAATCACTGGACTTCATGATCGATACGCTCAAGGCAATCGCATTGGAGACGGCGAGGCACGCACAGAAGTCGGCGCTGTGAACGTCCTTTTCGTATCCCAATGCAGCAAACGGGCTTTGACGGAAACCCGCCGCATCCTTGATCAGTTCGCGGAACGGCGTGGGGACCGCACCTGGCAAACCCCCATCACGGCGGATGGATTGGACAGCGTTCGCCGGCTTCTGCGTAAAACGGCCCGCAAAAATACCGCTGTCGCGTGCCATTGGATCCGCGGCAAAGACCACAGTGAGCTATTGTGGGTGGTGGGCGATGGCCGGCAGTTCAATGCGCAAGGCGCGACCCCCACCCACACCACGGCCAGCAACATCCTGCGCGTAGAGGATGAAAGCAGTTGGCACCACTTGCCTCTGATGACTTCGCTGGCGGCGCTCGCTGCCCTGCTTCACGATTTGGGAAAAGCCACGCAAGCTTTTCAAGACCGGCTGAGAAATCCCGGTGTGCGCGAGCGCAACCACTACCGCCATGAATGGGTCTCGGTGCGCCTGTTTCAGGCTTTTGTGGGCCGCGATGACGATGCTGCATGGCTGCAGCGTCTGGCCTGTTGTGCCGACGCCGCCACGGACACCAGAGCGTTCGAAGCGCTATGGCTGGACCACGCAGGAGGGCGATTGCTACGCGACGGTCTTGATGAACCGCAGGCCACGCAGCATCTGCCTTTCGCCCAAATGCCTCCGCTCGCACAAGCGGTGGCTTGGCTGGTATTCACCCACCATCGCTTGCCTTGTCTTCCGGTGCATCGGCCCGAGGGCAGCCATGAGGAGGACATCAGCCTGCCTCGCGCCCAATGGCACCGCTTTGGCGCCCGCCCCCCATTCGTCAACAGCAAAGAGTTGGATGGGGCCCTGGCCCGCGTCAGCGCTGATTGGAACGAGCCCCGCGAGCAAGCCTCCACCGCCACCGTACAGGTCCACTGGCATTTTCCGCATGGCTTGCCTGTGGCAACACTGGCCTGGCGCAAACAGGCTGCGCGCTATGCCCGCAAACTGCTGGCACGGGCCCAAGCCCCGGGCGACGCAGGCGTATTGCATGACCCCTACACCATGCATGTGGCGCGCCTGTGCCTCATGTTGGCAGACCACCACTATTCCAGCATCAGCGACGAGCCACGGCGCCTGCCCTATCGCAACGCGGGCTACCCGCTGTACGCCAATACCTGTACGGACGCAATCAAAAAAGATAGTGACAGGGGGCTTTGGGGGAAGCACGGGCAGCCGTTTTTCAATCAAACGTTGGACGAACACCTGCTTGGCGTTCAAGGGCATGCCACGCTGATAGCGCGATCTTTGCCCAGCCTCGGGCGAAGCCTGCCCGCACTGCAAAACCACAAGCCACTGAAAAGGCGCAACACCGACATCCGCTTCGCCTGGCAAGACAAAGCTGCCGACTTGGCTGCGAGCGTGCGCACCCGTGCCGCTGCACAAGGCGCTTTCATCGTCAGCATGGCTTCCACAGGATGCGGCAAGACGTTGGGCAACGCCCGGATCATGAATGCGCTCGCCGACCCTGCCACGGGCCTGCGTTGCGCGTTCGCCATCGGGTTGCGCACGCTCACGCTGCAAACCGGGCGCAGTTTCCAGCGCGATCTGGGGCTGGGTGAGGAGCAACTTGCCATCCAGGTAGGCGGCGCAGCCAGCCGGGCTTTGTTTGACCATTGGGAGCGGCAGGCCGAGACCACGGGCTCTGCATCACGCCAGCGGTTGCTGGATGAAGCGTGTACCGTGCTCTACGAGGGAAACGACCAGCACCCCCTGCTGCAGCGCCTGACCGACGATGCCCAAGCCCGCGCGCTGATCGCCGCACCGTTGCTGGTCTGCACGGTGGACCATCTCACCCCCGCCACCGAAAGCCTGCGTGGCGGTCGCCAGATTGCACCCATGCTGCGGCTCATGACTGGCGACCTGGTACTGGACGAGCCAGACGATTTCGACATGGCCGATTTGCCTGCCTTGACGCGCCTGGTGTATTGGGCAGGGTTACTGGGTTCTCGCGTGCTGCTGTCGTCCGCCACGTTGCCGCCGGCACTGGTGGAAGGACTGTTCCTCGCTTACCGTGCCGGGCGCGCGGTGTACCAGCAGCATCGCAGCGAAAGGCCCAATGCGCCGGTTGATCCTTGCTGCCTGTGGATCGATGAGTTCCACCAGACCACGCAGGACTGCGCCGATGGTGCCGCTTTTCGTGTGGCACACACACAATACGTGCAAAAACGGTTGATTCGGCTGGCCCAGGCGGAAGTGCGCCGTCTCGCGCAGATCGCCGATTTGCCTGATGAGTGGCGTGACATGGACCAGGCCGAACGGCGCACGGATTTTGCACGCCTGGTGCTGCACCATGCCTGGCAGTTGCACCAGCAGGCCTGCAATCACATGATCGATTCCGTCAGCGGCAAGCGTGTGAGCCTGGGACTGATCCGCATGGCCAACATTGCCCCGCTGTACGACGTGGCTTTGGCGATCCATCGGTTGGGTGCACCGGCTCCCGGGGTGCGCGTGCATCTGTGCGTGTACCACTCGCAATTCCCTCTGCTGGCCCGATCGGTCATCGAGCAGCAGCTCGATACCCTGCTCGATCGCCGCGGCGCCCGTGGCGGGCAAGACCCTGTGCTCCAGCGCCCCGTGTTGCGTGCGCTCATCGACGCCCACCCCGAGCACCACCATTTGTTCATCGTGCTGGCTAGTCCCGTCAGTGAGGTGGGCCGGGACCACGATTACGACTGGGCGGTGGTCGAGCCCTCGTCCATGCGGTCGCTGATCCAACTGGCGGGCCGCGTGCGCCGTCATCGGCCGGGTAGCGTGGCAGATGCCAACATGGTGGTACTCGACCGCAACCTGCGGTCGTACGAGCACATCGGCGAAGCGGCATTTTGCAAGCCTGGGTTCGAGATGGGTTCGCAGTCCGCCGGTACGACCGACGCAGCGCGCTGGTTCCACTTGAAGTCCCACCGCTTGCGCGATGTGATGGCGCACGCGGCACAAGGCAACGCGCCGTGGGCGGTGGATGCGCAGCCGCGCATTGCGGTGGCCGTCGGCAAGCTTCAGCCCCGCCGTTACCTGGTGGACTTGGAACATGCCTGCATGCATGACAGCATGCTGCCGCGCCATGCAGACGGTCAAGACACCACCGCCCCCATCCGCGCAGCCAGCCTGCATTGGGCCCATCCAGGCAACCTGTGGCTCACCGGCCTGCTGCCGCAATACCAGCGCTTTCGCTACGACCCACAGCCGCGCGACGACGTGGTCCTGCTGCCGGATGAAGACGAATCCACCTTGCAATTGCATCGCGTCGATGACGGGCCTGGCCGAGGCGACAGGCTCTACGTGCGCATAGAGGACAGCTTGCTGGATCGGGTGCCGGAGGCCGCATTGGCCGCCCGCACTGTTTCACCCTGGTCGAGCGTGAACCTGATGCATGAACTGACCCAATTGGCGCAGGCCCAGGGTTTGACCTTGCAACAGTGTGCTGAACGCTATGCCGGTGCCAGCTTGCCATCCCAGCAGCAGGGATGGCGGTTTCATGAGCTTTTGGGATTCAACAAGAAGGAGGTGTCTTGATGTCATTGAAGTGCCGATACATAACGTCTAACTGCGGAGGCCGAAGTCATGCCGAAAGCTGAAATTCCCATCGCATACCGCAGTTTCCGGGAGGCCATACAAGCGTTTTTAAAAGAACGTCTGGGGGCCAAGCTAGATAAAACCGAGGAAGGGGAGGATGCGAAGCGTCAGGAACTGATCACTCAGCACCACCCGAGCAGGTGGCTGAAAGAAGCTGCAAAGCGAGTGCATCAAATCCAGGCCGTCACCCACTCCCTCAAACCCATCCACCCGGACGCGCGTGGCACCAATCTGTATGTGGAGCCTAGGCAACTTCCTCCGCTGGATGATCTGGGCAGCCATGCCCTCGGCGATCGCTTTGTCGGCGATGTGGTGGGCAACGCGGCAGCGCTGGATGTTTACAAGTTGCTCAAGCTGGAGGTGAATGGGCGCACTTTGTTGAACGCCCTGCTGGACCAGGATCCCGACGCCCTCGCGGCGCTGGACGCGGACCCTGTGCAGGCCCACGCGTTGCGCGACGCGTTTGTGTCGCTCATCCAGCCGCGGGCCGGAGGCGCCAGCAGCCACCCGCTCGCCAAGCAGCTCTATTGGCTTGTGGGCGCAGATGCTGGCAGGGACAGCGACTATGTCCTGCTCGCGCCGCTTTACGCCACGTCGCTGGCCCAGGCCGTGCATACCCAGGTGCAGGAAGACCGCTTCGGCGAAGCCAACAAAGCCGCCCGCCAGGCCCGGCGCGAGCGCAAAGCGCACGAAGGCACGTATCACGTCTATCCCGGGCTGGCGGTGCAGAACATGGGTGGGACCAAGCCGCAGAACATCAGCCAGCTCAACAGCGAGCGACGGGGCATGAACTATCTCCTGTCGTCGCTGCCACCCCAATGGAAATCCAGTGAAGGGCGATTCCCCGTGCATGCGGAATCGGTGTTCGACCGCCTGTTCATCGTCCGCCCAGAGGTACGCCAGACGGTACGTGCACTGCGGCATTTTCTCGAATCCGACCCCGAGCCCAACCAAGCGACGCGCCAGCGGCGCGAAGCCCTGCTGGATACGCTGCTGGACGAACTGGTTTCGCTGGCCGCTGAGATGCAGCAACTGCTGCCACCGGGGTGGACCGTGCATGACCCGGAAAAACGCTTTGCCAAGCTGAACTACCAAGAGCAGCTTTGGCTGGACCCGCTGCGTGCTGAGCTACCGGAAGAGCCGGTATTTGCGTTCGATTGGCTTTACATGGACTGGCCTGCAGCCATCGGCAAGCGCTTTGCCAACTGGCTGAACGATCAGCTGCGTGGCAAGCTGCCGCTGGGCGATGCCGAAGCGCGCGAGTGGAAAAAAGTGCTATTGACCGATGAGGACGGCTTCCGGCAGCGATTGCGCGAAATGCGTGACAAGTTGGACGCGCCGCACTATGTGCCCATCCGACAAACGCATGCTGAACTGGCCAAGGCATCGGGGGAGGACGCATGAGCCAACCCCAACCCCAGGCCCTTCTCGTTCTCCCCCATCTGCGGATCCAGAACGCCAACGCCATCGCCAGCCCGCTCACGCACGGCTTTCCGTCCATCACGGCCTTTACCGGGCTGATGTGGGCGCTGGAGCGCAAGCTGGCCCTGGCCGGTGTGCCATTGCGCCTGCATGCGGTGGGCGTGGTCTGCCACCACCACCAGGAACAGGTGACGCACGGCTATGTGCGCAGCTTCAACCTGACGCGCAATCCCGTGGACAAGGATGGAAGCACCGCCGCCATCGTGGAGGAGGGACGCATGCATCTACAGATCACTCTGGTGGTCGCCGTGTCCGAAAAAAACACGCCTGACACGGCATCGGTGCTGGTGCAGGGCAATCAGGCGCAATGGGCGGAGTGGGCTCGCATCGCTGGTGAAACCCTCGCGGGCATGCGCGTGGCGGGCGGCAGTGTGCTGCCCTCGCGCGCCGTGCCAGGAAAACGCGTGCGGCCATGGATGGATATCGTGCCCGATGACCCGGTGGAAGCTGCCAGCCTCTTTCGCGCATGGCATCGGCAGTGGCTACCCGGCTTTGCCTTGGTGGGGCGCGACGACCTGCTGATGGGGCGCTTGCAGCAACTGCGTGCGACGCATGCACAAGCCACTTTGCTGGATGCCTGGCTGCACGCGTCCCGTTTCAACCATCAGGCGTTGCTGAGCGCGGACGGAATGCCTGCAATCGACGGTCAAGTGGCCTGGGGGGATCCGTTTCGGCCCAAAGGCAGCGGGTGGATCGTGCCCATCCCCGTTGGCTATGCAGCGCTCACGGCCCTCCATCCCGCAGGCAGTGTGCGCAATGCCCGAGATGCCACGGTGCCCGTGCGCTTCGTTGAGTCGGTGTACTCGCTGGGCGAATGGGTCAGCCCGCATCGGCTTCAGAGCCTGCAGCAATTGCTATGGCAGGCCGAGACCGACGAAACCCTGGGTCTGTACCGCTGCCGCAACGGCTATCGGCCGCTCCCTGGACAGGATGGCGCCAACGCCGTAACCGGCGCCGCCAGCGACTGGGATGACGAAGAGGCCTATGACTACACCTGAGCAGACAGTGCCTTATCCCGCTTGCCTGATTCACCCTCCATTTTTCAAGGATTGACACCATGACCGAGAAACTCGCCACCGCTTCCGTCCTGGCCTTCGAGCGCAAGCTCGACCCGTCTGATGCCGTGTTCCATGCTGGCCGCTGGGACGACCAAGCCCAATCGCATGCCTGGCAGCCCGTCACCATCCAGCCTAAGTCGGTGCGCGGCACCATCAGCAATCGGCTCAAGGCCAAAGACCAAGACCCTGCCAAGCTGGACGCTGCCATCGAAAAGCCCAACCTGCAAACCGTGGACGTGGCTGCGTTGCCCCCACAGGCCGACACGCTCAAGGTGCAGTTCACGCTGCGCGTGCTGGGTGGCGCAGGCACCCCGTCGGCCTGCAATGGCGCGGCCTATCAGGCCAAGCTGCTGACGACCGTGCAGGGCTATGTGCAGCAGCATGGCTTTGCCGAACTCGCGCAGCGCTACGCCGCCAACCTGGCCAATGGCCGCTTTCTGTGGCGCAACCGCGTTGGCGCCGAGCGCGTTCAGGTCATCGTGGAACGATTGCAAGACGGCAAGGCCGTTGAGTCCTGGTCTTTTGATGCCCTGGCGCTGAACACGCGCGCGGTAGGTGCTGTCAGTTCCGAAGTACCTGGGGTGCAAGGGCTGGGGCAGCTCATCGCGGGCGGGCTGGCAGGCAGCACCCATGTGCTGCTGCAGGTGACGGCCTTTGTGCGCCAAGGCGCGGGGCAAGAAGTGTTTCCGTCGCAAGAACTCATTCTGGACAAGGGCAGCGCGGGCAAAAGCAAAACGCTGTACCACGTCAACGGTGTGGCTGCCATTCACTCGCAGAAGATCGGCAACGCCATTCGTACCATTGACACCTGGTACGACGGCGCCGGCGAACTGGGCCCGATTGCCGTGGAACCCTACGGCTCTGTCACCACCCAGGGAAAGGCGTATCGGCAGCCGAAGCAGAAGCTGGATTTCTACACGCTGCTGGATGAATGGCTGCTGAAAGACAAGGTGCCCCCCACCGAACAACAGCACTTTGTGATGGCCGCGTTGATCCGTGGCGGCGTGTTTGGCGATGCGAGCTGAGTCGAGCGCCAACCATGACCACGCATTACATGGACCTTTCTTTGCTGCCGGATCCGGAGTTCAGCCCAACCCCGTTGCGCAACGCACTGTTTTCCAAACTGCACCGTGCGTTAGTGCAATTGGAAACGGGTGAGATCGGCGTGAGTTTTCCGGGGCTGAACCCGCGAGGAACGGACCTGGGCGCCACGCTGCGGCTCCATGGCACAGAGCCCGCGTTGAAACGCCTGCAAGCGTTGCCCTGGCTGCAAGGCATGCGCGACCATGTACTGGCAGGCAGCGTCGCCCCAGTGCCTGGAAGCACGGCACACCGGGTGGTGCGCCGCGTGCAGGTGCACAGCAGCCCTGAGCGCTTGCGCCGCCGACAGATGCGCCGACACGGCTATGACGAAGCCGAAGCCCAAAGGCGTATCCCGGACAGCGCGGCGCGGCGGCTGGATTTGCCTTATCTGAACCTGCAGAGTTCCAGCACAGGACAGGCGTTTCGCCTGTTTCTCGAGCACGGTCCGGTGCAAGCCGTGCCGAGCCTCGGCCATTTCAGCGCTTATGGGTTGAGCCCCCTGACGACGGTTCCCTGGTTTTGACCCTTTTTTGGAGCCATTGCCAAAACCTTTATAAATCAAGCACTTGGGCGTACTGGTAGCAAAAAGGGATGAATGGAGGCAGCAGCTGTTTTTCACTGATGAATCAACAGGCTAGGGAGATTTTTCTCTACTTCACTGCCGTATAGGCAGCTCAGAAAAATCTGCGCCAGCTGACCACCGCCGGAGATGCCTTCACTGCCGTATAGGCAGCTCAGAAAGCACTGGGCCCGCTGGTGGGGCAACGACGTGGCTTCACTGCCGTATAGGCAGCTCAGAAAACTATGCGAGAGCTCGCATCGATGCGCTTGGCCTTCACTGCCGTATAGGCAGCTCAGAAAATCTGCAGCGCTTGATTTCGCTCCTCCGCGAACTTCACTGCCGTATAGGCAGCTCAGAAAGCCGTGCCGGGTGACGCTTGCGCCAGCGCGCACTTCACTGCCGTATAGGCAGCTCAGAAATACCTCGATCCGAACGACCGCAAGCAGTGGGTCTTCACTGCCGTATAGGCAGCTCAGAAAGGTTTCCGGGTCGATCGCGAAGAAGCTCTGCTCTTCACTGCCGTATAGGCAGCTCAGAAAACCGGCAGCGGCAACGACGCGACGCTGCTGCGCTTCACTGCCGTATAGGCAGCTCAGAAGTCGAAGGCACCGCCGCCTTCGTGCTCAAGAACCTTCACTGCCGTATAGGCAGCTCAGAAAAACCTCATCCACGACGGAAGCGATGAAGTGTTCTTCACTGCCGTATAGGCAGCTCAGAAATGCTGGCATTCGCTGGCACGCGCACTCAGCACCTTCACTGCCGTATAGGCAGCTCAGAAAATGTCGACCGGATCGCCTTCGAGGCGGTAGGCCTTCACTGCCGTATAGGCAGCTCAGAAAGTGAGCGTGGCATCGAATGTGCCATTGGCGATCTTCACTGCCGTATAGGCAGCTCAGAAATGTTCGGGTCGGGCAGGATGTGCTCCAGTTGGCTTCACTGCCGTATAGGCAGCTCAGAAAAAGAGCGCGTGAAGCGACTCGTGAAGGACGCACTTCACTGCCGTATAGGCAGCTCAGAAATCAGGGTCGCGCAATGCGCGCACCACGTCGGCCTTCACTGCCGTATAGGCAGCTCAGAAAGATCTACGTGCAGATGCAATCGACTGCATTGCCTTCACTGCCGTATAGGCAGCTCAGAAAACAAGCAAAGCGCAAAAGACCCAGCGCTGACGCTTCACTGCCGTATAGGCAGCTCAGAAATTGATGGTGTCGAGCACCGTGTCTTTGTCAGGCTTCACTGCCGTATAGGCAGCTCAGAAAAAATAACTTGCCGCTGCTGGGCATAGGGCACCCTTCACTGCCGTATAGGCAGCTCAGAAAGAAAGGAGTAACCCATGAGCGCTGGCATCGAGCTTCACTGCCGTATAGGCAGCTCAGAAAAACCCCGCCTGCCCCCTGTCCTGGGTGTACTCCTTCACTGCCGTATAGGCAGCTCAGAAAAGCACGCTCTCCAGCATCGTGGCGCGCGCGGCCTTCACTGCCGTATAGGCAGCTCAGAAATCGTAGCGGCGCTGCTGGCGGACGGCGAAACCCTTCACTGCCGTATAGGCAGCTCAGAAATACACGTATGAGGGGCAGCAGTACGACCGCGACTTCACTGCCGTATAGGCAGCTCAGAAAGATCGCAGCAGAAAGAGTTTCGGGAGTGAAGGCGTCACTGCCGTATAGGCAGCTCAGAAAACAGCACGAAGAAGAACAAACCGGCGCTGACGCTTCACTGCCGTATAGGCAGCTCAGAAATAGATAGTGACGTCAAAGGCTACTACCACGAACTTCACTGCCGTATAGGCAGCTCAGAAAACGCCGCAGCCTGGCGCAGCAGCGCATCATCCCTTCACTGCCGTATAGGCAGCTCAGAAAAGGAGAAATGGGGCGGATCGCCCGCGTTGATGTCTTCACTGCCGTATAGGCAGCTCAGAAAACCAATGGCCGCGGCTGCGGTGGCCAGCACGCCTTCACTGCCGTATAGGCAGCTCAGAAAATGGTGATCGCAGTGATCGCCGCCGGCGCCTCCTTCACTGCCGTATAGGCAGCTCAGAAAAGCACGGCCGGAACGAAGTCGGCATTCATCATCTTCACTGCCGTATAGGCAGCTCAGAAACGCAGCGATGGGCAATGAGGTGGTGCGCCTCACTTCACTGCCGTATAGGCAGCTCAGAAATTCACTCGGGCGGTGGGCTCCGAGGTTTGAAAACTTCACTGCCGTATAGGCAGCTCAGAAAAACAAAGCCAAGTGGGCCGCGCTCCCTGAGACCCTTCACTGCCGTATAGGCAGCTCAGAAATGCAGCTCCCGCACGGTCCGCTCAAGCACGACCTTCACTGCCGTATAGGCAGCTCGGAAAATCGTCTCGCAGACGTTGGTCATGCCTGTGAGCTTCACTGCCGTATAGGCAGCTCAGAAATGTGCGTGGTGGAGCGGATGACGCGCTGGCCTCTTCACTGCCGTATAGGCAGCTCAGAAAATCATTGAGGTCGGCGACGTGGTGCTCCACCTCTTCACTGCCATATAGGCAGCTCAGAAAACAAGGCCGGCCGAAAAGTAAAACCGCTGAGACTTCACTGCCGTATAGGCAGCTCAGAAAACATGCGTTTCAACTTCTCAATCTCATTGCGACTTCACTGCCGTATAGGCAGCTCAGAAAGACAAGGCTGGTGCGGTTGCCGAAGGTTGCTACTTCACTGCCGTATAGGCAGCTCAGAAAACTGTGAGTTCAAGCCAAATGGCTTTGCCAGCCTTCACTGCCGTATAGGCAGCTCAGAAATATCCAGGCGGAGAGACACCGGTAGCTGATCCCTTCACTGCCGTATAGGCAGCTCAGAAATTGCTACCCGGCGGGACAAAACCCGCCCCAAACCTTCACTGCCGTATAGGCAGCTCAGAAATTGACAGGCGAAGTCGGGGGCGATGTTCGAAACTTCACTGCCGATAGGCAGCTCAGAAAGTTTTGGCTGGGCTGGTACCAGACCCCTGCGTCTTCACTGCCGTATAGGCAGCTCAGAAAGTCACAACGTTGGACTGGCTCGCCACGTCGCCCTTCACTGCCGTATAGGCAGCTCAGAAATTCGACGGCCGCCCTTGGCGTCGCTACGTGGACTTCACTGCCGTATACGCATCTCAGAAATGTGAGCATCGAGGTGTTGCCCGCGCCGTTCTCTTCACTGCCGTGTAAGCAGCTCAGCTATAGACAGCTCAAAATGACAAAAAAGTGCCGCCAGACATGCCCGCCGTGGACGGTGTCCACTACCGTCCATGAGTGCTACCGCGAGAAGCATGCGCCACCACCAAACACCGCTGAAACGCCTGCGCCGCCCTCGGCGGCTCGGGCGACCTTCTTAGCAGACTCACGAACTGGCAGTCGTAGCGCAGCGCCTCGGGCCGCACGGCCTGCAGGCGGCCCCGGCGCTCGAACGCCTCGGCGTAGTGGTCGGGCAGGAAGCCCAGGTAGCGGCCCGAGAGCACCAGCGTGGCGATGGATTCCTGGTCGAAGCCCGTGGCGGTGCGGGTGAGGCGAGCCTGGTGGCTCAGCTCCATGTTGGGCGAGTGGTAGCCCAAGCCGGCGAAAGGGTGCGCGCGCACGGCGTCCCAGTCGAGCGCCGAGTGGTCCGCCCCGAACAGCGGGTGGCCCGCGCCGCAGTACAGCAGCATGGTCTCGCTGAACAGGTCGGTGTACAGCAGGCTCTGCGAGGCGCGGTGGGCGGGGATGATGCCCACCTGGTAGGTGCCGTCGATCACGCCGCGCTCGATGGCGTTGATCGAGCCCACGTGCATCTGCAGGTGCACGTCCGGCGCCTGGGCGGTGAAGGCGGCGATGGCTTCGCCGATGCGCGCGGCCGGGTTGCTGGCGGTCTTGTCGAACACCGCGACGGCCAGTTGGCCGCCCATGCGCGAGTGGATGCCGTCCACGCTGTCGCGAAAGCCCTGCACGGCGGCCAATAGGCGCAGGGTTTCGTCGTACACGCGCTGGCCTTCCGGGGTGAGCGCGAAGCCCGCCCGGCCGCGCCGGCACAGGGTCAGCCCCAGGCGGGTTTCGAGGTCCTTCACGTGGCGGCTGACGGTGCTGGTGCCGATGTTCAGCTCCAGCTCGGCCGCGGCCATGCCGCCGCAATCGACCACGCTTTTGAAGACCTGCAGCAGGCGCAGGTCCATGTCGCTCAACTGGCCGAGCACGGCGCGTTCGCGCGGGGCCTGGGTCGTGGGCGGCAGCGAGGATGACGCAGGGGATGGGGGCAGGGAATCGCTGGGCACGGTGGGCGGCTTTACTTGCATGAATCGTCAAGTAAACATTGATATTTGTCCATTGGAGGGATTATCGACCGCCGGAACAATGGGGCCACCCGCCCGCTGGCAGGGCCACCTGCGGCCTGTGCGGCAGCGCCTTGCGCCCCTTTTGTTTTCTTTGTGATTGGACCGACCATGAGCTTCACCGTCCTCGACTCCGCTCCCGAAGCCACCGCGCCGCGCATGGACGCGGCCTGGCTGGATGCGCACTGGATGCCCTTCACCGCCAACCGGCAGTTCAAGGCCGCGCCGCGCATGATCGTCTCGGGCCAGGGGGCCTACTACACCGATTCCGAAGGCCGCAAGATCTTCGACGGCCTCTCGGGCCTGTGGTGCGCGGGGCTGGGCCATGGCCGCAGGGACGTCGCCGAGGCGATCGGCAAGGCGGCCGCCACGCTCGACTATTCGCCGGCCTTCCAGTTCGGCCACCCGGCGTCGTTCGCGCTGGCCAACAAGATCAAGGAGCTCACGCCCGCGGGGCTCGACTACGTGTTCTTCACCGGCTCGGGCTCGGAGTCGGCCGACACCTCGCTCAAGATGGCGCGCGCCTACTGGCGTGCCAAGGGCCAGGCCGGCAAGACGCGCCTGATCGGTCGCGAGAAGGGCTACCACGGGGTGAACTTTGGCGGCATCTCGGTGGGCGGCATGGTGGGCAACCGCAAGACCTTCGGCCAGGGCGTGGAGGCGGACCACCTGCCGCACACGCAGCCGGCAATGGGCTCGTTCGTGCGTGGCATGGCCGAAGAAGGCGGCCGGGCGCTGGCCGACAAGCTGCTGGACGTGATCGCGCTGCACGACGCCTCCAACATCGCGGCGGTGATCGTGGAGCCGTTCTCGGGCTCGGCCGGCGTGGTGATTCCGCCCAAGGGCTATCTGGAGCGCATCCGCGAGATCTGCACGCAGAACCACATCCTGCTGATCTTCGACGAGGTCATCACCGGCTTCGGCCGCTGCGGCGCGTGGACAGGGGCGGAGGCCTTCGGCGTGACGCCCGACATCCTCAACTTCGCCAAGCAGGTGACCAACGGCGCGCAGCCGCTGGGCGGCGTGGTGGCCTCCAAGGAGATCTACGACACCTTCATGGCGCAGGGCGGGCCCGAGTACATGCTCGAATTCCCGCACGGCTACACCTATTCGGCCCACCCCGTGGCCTGCGCCGCCGGCCTGGCGGTGCTCGACATCCTGCAAAAGGAAGACATGCCCGGCCGCGCCAAGGCGCTGGCGCCGTACTTCGAGCAGGCGGTGCACAGCTTGAAAGGCGCGCAGCATGTGCTGGACATCCGCAACTACGGCCTGGCCGCGGGCTTCACCATCGCGCCGCTGCCGGGCGAGCCGGCCCGCCGGCCCTACGAGATCGCCATGAACTGCTGGAAGAAGGGCTTTTACGTGCGCTACGGCGGCGACACGATCCAGCTGGCGCCGCCGTTCATCAGCGAACGCGCCGAGATCGACCGGCTGGTGAGCGCCCTGGGCGATGCGCTGGCCGAGACGGCTTGAGCCCCGCTGCCAGCGATTGCTATTTATTTTGTAGCTGTATGCCCTAGTGGAATATGCACTGGGGGCACTTTTTACTCTGAACTCCATTCCCATGCACCAAGACCAGAACGTCACCGCCACCATCGGCCACCTGATCGACGGCCAGATCGTGGCCGACACCGTCCGCACGCAGCCCGTGTTCAACCCGGCCACGGGCCAGTCGTCCACCAGCGTGGCGCTGGCCTCGCAGGCGACGGTGGAGCAGGCCATCGCTTCGGCCGAGGCAGCCTTCCCCGCCTGGCGCAACACGCCGCCGCTCAAGCGCGCCCGCGTGATGTCCAGGCTCAAGGTGCTGCTGGAAGAGCACGCCGATGAAATCGCCGCCCTCATCACCGCCGAGCACGGCAAGGTGCTGAGCGATGCGCACGGCGAGCTGCAGCGCGGCATCGAGAACGTGGAATACGCCAGCTACGCGCCCGAGCTGCTCAAGGGCGAGCACAGCCGCAACGTGGGCCCGAACATCGACTCGTGGAGCGAGTTCCAGGCGCTGGGCGTCACCGCCGGCATCACGCCGTTCAACTTTCCGGCCATGGTGCCGCTGTGGATGTGGCCCATGGCCATCGCCTGCGGCAACACCTTCGTGCTGAAACCGTCCGAGCGCGACCCGAGCAGCACGCTGTTCATCGCCCAGCTGGCGCTGCAAGCCGGCCTGCCGCCCGGCGTGCTGAACGTGGTCAACGGCGACAAGACGGCGGTGGACACGCTGCTGCGCGACCCGCGCGTGAAGGCGGTGAGCTTCGTGGGCTCCACGCCGATCGCCGAGTACATCTATTCGGAAGGCTGCAAGCATGGCAAGCGCGTGCAGGCCCTGGGTGGCGCCAAGAACCATGCGGTGCTCATGCCCGATGCCGACGTGGACAACGCCGTGAGCGCCCTGATGGGCGCGGCGTATGGCTCGTGCGGCGAGCGCTGCATGGCGATCCCGCTGCTGGTGGCCGTGGGCGATGCCGTGGGCGACGCGGTGATCGCCGGCCTGAAGACCGAGATCGCCAAGATGAAGGTCGGCCCCGGCACCCAGACCGACAACGGCGGCAACGACATGGGCCCGCTGGTCACGCAAGCGCACTTCGAGAAGGTGAAGGCCTATGTGGACAGCGGTGTGGCCGAAGGCGCGACGCTGGTGGTCGATGGCCGCGGCATGCAGGTGGCCGGCCATGAACAGGGCTACTTCCTGGGCGCCTGCCTGTTCGACCACGTGAAGCCCGGCATGAAGATCTACCAGGAAGAGATCTTCGGTCCCGTGCTGGGCGTGGTGCGCGTGAAGACGCTGCAGGAGGCCATGCAGCTCATCAACGACCACGAGTACGGCAACGGCACCTGCATCTTCACGCGCGACGGCGAGGCGGCCCGCTATTTCACCGACCACATCCAGGTCGGCATGGTGGGCGTGAACGTGCCGCTGCCGGTGCCCGTGGCCTACCACTCGTTCGGCGGCTGGAAGCGCAGCCTGTTTGGCGACCTGCATGCCTACGGCCCCGACGCCGTGCGCTTCTACACCAAGCGCAAGACCATCACGCAGCGCTGGCCCTCGGCCGGCGTGCGCGAAGGCGCGGTGTTCGCCTTCCCGAGCAGCCGCTGAGCCCCACAAAGCACAGCGGCCCGTGGCGCGCAAGGCGCCCGGGCCGCCGGGTGGCCTGCCCGGGCGATGACTCCGGTGCAGGCGACGGAGGCGCGCGCGATCAGCGCGGCAGCACGGTCACCGCGTTGCGGGCCTGGTCGGTGCTGAACATCACGCGCAGGTTCTTCGCCGGCACGCCGCGCGACACCAGTTCCTTGCGCACGGCCAGGGCACGGGCCAGGGCGATCTCGCGGGCGTTCTTGGCGGTCTTGCGGTCGGCGTAGCCCTTGATCTCCCAGCGCTGGTTGCCGGCCTTGTCGGCGGTCAGGATGTCGAGCAGCGCAGGCGTGTCGGCCGGCAGTTCGGTCTCCAGGCCCGAGAACTCGGCCACGGTGCCGTCTTCGGGAATGCGCAGCGGCTCGGGTTCGGGCGCTGGCGGGGGCGCGACGGGCGCCGGGGCGGGCGCT
>NZ_BAAJYR010000027.1:0-28341 GCF_057546605.1 Acidovorax sp. KPB24-03
GATGCCGGGCCCCAGGCCGCGCGTCCGGGCAAGCTGGCGGCCCTGGCCGGCGGCAAATCGGCGGTGGCGGGCGCCAACACCATGGAAAAGGTGACCGACTACAAGGACGCCAGCACCTACAACAACTACTACGAGTTCGGCGTGGACAAGGCCGACCCGGCCCGCAACGCCCACACCCTGAAGACCACGCCCTGGACGGTCGAGGTCGAGGGGCTGGTCAACAAGCCGGGCAAGTTCGGCATCGAGGACCTCATCAAGCTCAGCGCCCAGGAAGAGCGCATCTACCGCCTGCGCTGCGTCGAGGGCTGGTCCATGGTGATTCCGTGGGTGGGCTACTCGCTGGCCGAGCTGCTCAAGCGCGTGGAGCCGCAGGGCAGCGCCAAGTACGTGGAGTTCGTCACGCTGGCCGACAAGAAGACCATGCCGTTCGTCGGCTCCGCCGTGCTCGACTGGCCCTACACCGAGGGGCTGCGCATGGACGAGGCCATGCACCCGCTCACGCTGCTCACCTTCGGCATGTACGGCGAGGTGCTGCCCAACCAGAACGGCGCGCCGGTGCGGCTGGTGGTGCCCTGGAAGTACGGCTTCAAGAGTGCCAAGAGCATCGTCAAGATCCGCCTGACCGATAAGGAGCCGGGCACGGCCTGGAACAAGGCCGCCAAGCAGGAATACGGCTTTTATTCCAACGTGAACCCGAACGTGGACCACCCGCGCTGGAGCCAGGCCACCGAGCGGCGCATCGGCGAGGACGGCCTGTTCGCCAAGAAGCGCAAGACGCTGATGTTCAACGGCTACGAGGCCCAGGTGGCCTCGCTGTACGCCGGCATGGACCTGAAGAAGTTCTACTGACCCGCCCCGAGTCCGACATCCCGCCGCCAGCGCCTTCGAGGGCCGCCGCCATGAAAAAACTGCTGATGCATCCCGCCGCCAAGCCGGTGGTGTTCGCCCTGTGCCTGCTGCCGCTGGCGTGGCTGGTGTTCGGCGCCGCCACCGACCGGCTCGGCCCCAACCCGGCCGAGGCGCTGATCCGCGAGAGTGGCGACTGGGCGCTGCGGGCCCTGTGCCTGGCGCTGGCGGTGACGCCGCTGCGCGTCATCACGGGCACGCCGGCCCTGGCGCGCTTTCGGCGCATGCTGGGGCTGTTCGTGTATTTCTATGCGGTGCTGCACCTCATGGCCTACGCCTGGCTGGACATGGGCTTCGACTGGCCGGAGATCGTGTACGACATCGGCAAGCGGCCTTTCATCCTGGTGGGCACGCTGGCCATCGTGCTGCTCACGCTGCTGGCGGCCACGTCGTTCAATCGCGCCATCCGCTGGCTGGGCGCCAAGCGCTGGCAGGCGCTGCACCGCATCGTCTATGCGGTCGCGGGGCTGGCGCTGCTGCACTTTTTCTGGATGCGCGCGGGCAAGAACAACTTCGCCGAGGTGGCGGTGTACGCGGCCATCCTGGGCACGCTGCTGGGCTGGCGCGTGTGGAAGCGCTACGCCCGGCGCCCGGTGGCCGCCCGCACGGCATGATGCTATTAAAAGAATAGCAATATGCCCTAGTACTGATTGTGCTGGAGGCCTTTTTGGCTAGGATCTCCCCTGCACGGCGTGCAGGGCCGGCCGCACCTGCCGCGTGGCCGGGTCGATGAAGGCCGTGGGGAACTGGTAGGCCCGGTCGTCGAACAGGTCGATGCCGCACATCAGGTTCTCGATCCAGTCGAAGAAATCGCCGATGGCCTTCGGTCCCATGATCGGCGCGCCGTGCTGGGGCACCAGCATGGCGATGTCCATCTGCCGCACCATGCGCACCCACAGCCGCAGGATCTTGTTGGACACCATGTAGCGGCGGTGGAACCCTTCCATGCGCGGAATGTGCGGCGCCAGATCGGTCACGGGCTCGCGCGCCTCGGTGCCCGAGGTCATCGACACGCCCAGGTCCCCCGTGAAGAGGATGCGGCTGACCGGGTCGTAAAAGTGGAAGTTGCCCTCGGAGTGCATGAAGTGCGCTGGCAGCAGCACCAGCTCGTGCCGCCCCAGCGGCAGGTGGCCGCCGCCGTCCGGCACGCCGATCACCCGGTTCTCCGTCTTGCCGACCTTGGTGAAATGCGGCGCGAAGCGCTCCCAAACGCGCGAGATCACCAGCGTGGCTTTGGTGCTGGTCATCCAGCGGTCGAGCGAGGCGATGATGTCCGGGTCGGCATGCGAGGCGATCAGGTACGACAGCTTGTGCGGCGGGAAATGCTTGGACATTCCCATGAACAGCTCGTTGAAGGCGAGGTTGCCGCCCGGGTCGATGATGGCGCCCGTGTCGCCGTCCACGATCAGGAATTGATTGGCCTGAACGGCCTGCCCGTCCTCCTCGATGAGGTCGGAGAACATCAGGCAGGCGTGGTGCTTGTCTCGGTACAGTTCCAGCGGTTCCAGGGCCATGGCATGCAGCATTCTTGAAAAATGCCAATGTAGGCCGCCCCCCGTGCACGGGGCTTGATGCGAATCAAGCGTTGGCCAGTCAGCCCACCAGTTTCTCGTGGCGGAAGGTGTCGGCCGCCGATTCGCGCGCGCGGATCAGGTGGGCCTGCGTGCCATCCACCAGCACTTCGGCCGGGCGGGCGCGCGTGTTGTAGTTGCTGCCCATCGAGCTGCAATACGCGCCGGCCGACAGCACGGCCAGGTGGTCGCCCGGCTGCACCGCCAGCGTGCGGTCGCGGCCGATCCAGTCGCCGCTCTCGCAGACCGGGCCCACCACGTCGTACACCCCGGCCGCTGCGCCGGCCGCGGCCGCCTGCACGGGCACGATGGCGTGGAACGCCTGGTACATCGCGGGGCGCGGCAGGTCGTTCATCGCCGCATCGACGATGCAGAAGTTCTTCTGCTCGCCGGGCTTCACGTACAGCACCTCGGTCACGCACACCCCGGCATTGCCCACCAGCGAGCGGCCGGGCTCGATCATGAAATGGCGGTCACCGAAGCCGCGCGCATCCAGCTTGGCCAGCAGCTTGGCCCACAGCGCATCGGCGGCCGGTGGCGTGTCGCCGTTGTAGTCGATGCCCAGGCCGCCGCCGAAGTCGATGTGGTGGATCGGAATGCCTGCGGCCTCGATCTCCTCGATCAGGTCGAGCAGTCGATCGGTCGCGTCGAGGTAAGGTGTCTCGTCGGTGATCTGCGAGCCGATGTGGAAGTCGATGCCGGCCACCTTCAGCCCCGGCAGCGACGCGGCATGCTGGTAGGCCGCGACGATGCGCTCGTGTGCCACGCCGAACTTGTTGCCCTTGAGCCCGGTGGAAATGTAGGGATGCGTCTTCGGGTCCACGTTGGGATTGACGCGGATGCTGATCGGCGCCTTCGTGCCGAAGGCCACGGCCACCTCGCTCAGCACGTCCAGTTCGGACTCGCTCTCGACGTTGAAGCAGCCGATGCCGGCCTGCAGGGCCTGCCGCATCTCGGCCCGCGTCTTGCCGACGCCCGAGAAGATGATCTTGCGCGGATCGCCGCCGGCGGCCAGCACGCGTTCCAGTTCGCCGCCGGACACGATGTCGAAACCGCAGCCCTGGCGCGCGAAAAGCTGCAGTACCGCCAGCGACGAGTTCGCCTTCATGGCGTAGCAGATCTGCACTTGGCGGCCGGCAAAGCCGCGCTGGTAGGCGGCCAGCGCGTCCAGCATGGACGCTTGCGAATAGACGTACAGCGGCGTGCCGTGCTGCCGCGCCAGGTCGGCCAGGGGGAGTTGTTCGATGAACAGTGCGTCGCCGCGGTGGGCGATGTGGGGATGGCCGGGCAGGGCAGGCAAGGTCATGGAGTCGGGGAGGAAGCGGAACGGGAGGGGGCGGTGGGGACGATCGGCGCCGGCGTGGGCGTGTCGCGCATCGGGTCCAGCGTCTGGGGCAGGGTGGCCCGCTGGCTGGCAGCGGGGTCGGTGGGCAGGTACAGCGGGCCGCGCTGGCCGCAGCCCGACAGGGCCGCCGCACTCGCAGCAAGGGCAAGCGTCCTGACTAGAATTTGCGATGCTCTCAACATCCGCCGATTCTAATGACTGACCTCGAATTCCTGGACCACGCGGAAAAGCTCCTGCTCGCTGTCGAGCAAGGCTGCGATCGCATCAACGACACCTCGGACGCCGACCTGGACGCACAACGCTCCGGAGGCATGGTGACCATCGCGTTCCAGAACGGCAGCCAGATCGTCATCAACCTGCAAAAGCCGCTGCACGAAATCTGGCTGGCCGCACAGTCCGGCGGCTACCACTACCGGTTCGACGGCCAGCGCTGGATGGACACCAAGGGGGCGGGCGAGTTCTTCGAAGCCCTGGACCGCAGCGCCAGCGAGCAGTCGGGACTGGCGCTGTCTTTCGCGCCCTGATCGCCTTCGGTCTGTAACAAAAAGCCCTTGCGCGATGGCCGCGCAAGGGCTTTTTTTGGTGGGACCGCGTGCCGGCGGTCCATGGGGTCAATTGCGGAACAGATCCAGGATCCGGTTGCGCTCCTCGGTCGGCGGGGGTGCCTGCGGCGGCGATCCGGGCACGGCGGCGGAGGCGTCTTCCATGCCCACGCTGGCGACACCCGCGTTGCGGGCGAACTCCTCATAGAACCATTCTCCGCCCACGTTCACCACGCCGGGCGGCACGGTAGGCTCCGCCACCGGGACGCCCTTGAGCGCGCGCTCCATGAAGCTGATCCAGATCGGCAGGCTCAGCCCGCCGCCGGTTTCGCGGCTGCCCAGGTTGCGGGGCGTGTCGTAGCCGATCCAGGTCACCGCGGCCACCGTGGGCTGGAAACCGGCGAACCAGGCATCGACGGCATCGTTGGTCGTGCCGGTCTTGCCGTACAGGTCGGGGCGCTTGAGCGTGGCCTGCGCACGCGCCGCCGTGCCGGAGCGGGTGACTTCCTGCAGCAGGCTGTCCATCACGAAGGCGTTGCGCGCATCGATCGCACGGGGGTTGTCGGAGGTGGCTGGCGGCTGGAAGTCCGACAGGATGCGGCCCTTGTGGTCTGTGACGCGGCTGATCAGGTAGGGGTTCACGCGGTAGCCGCCGTTGGCGAACACCGAATAGGCCGACACCATCTGCATGGGCGTGACCGACCCCGCGCCCAGCGCCATGGTCAGGTAGGGCGGGTGCTTTTCGGCGTCGAAGCCGAATTTGGATACCCATTCCTGGCCGTTCTTGGGGCCGACCGCCTGCAGGACGCGGATGGACACCACGTTCTTGGAGCGCGCCAGCGCGGTGCGCAAGGTCATCGGGCCGTCGTACTTGCCGTCGTAATTCTTGGGTTCCCAGGGCTGGCCGCCCGTGACGCCGGCGCTGAAGAACAGCGGGGCATCGTTCACCACGGTGGCCGGCGTGAAGCCTTTTTCCAGCGCGGCCGAGTAGATGAATGGCTTGAAGCTCGACCCTGGCTGGCGCCATGCCTGCGTCACATGGTTGAACTTGTTCTTGTCGAAATCGAAGCCGCCCACCAGGGCCTTGATGGCTCCGGTGCGCGGATCGACCGCCACCAGGGCGCCCTCGACTTCCGGCAGCTGGGTGATGTCCCAGGTCTTCTTGGGGGTCTGGATCACGCGGATCACCGCGCCGCGGCGAATCTTGACGTTCGGCGGCGCCTTGTCGCTCAGGCCCGACTGGGCCGGCTTCAGCCCGTCGCCGGTGATCTCGATCGGCTCGCCGCTGGCGCGCGCCGCCACGATCTTCTTGGGCGTCACCTCCAGCACCACCGCCGACATCACATCCCCGTTGTCGGGATGCAGGGCGAGGGTGTCGTCGATCACGTCCTCGGCTTCCTGGGCATTGGTGGGCAGGGCGACGAATTTCTCCGGCCCGCGGTAGTGCTGGCGGCGTTCGTAATCCATGATGCCCTTGCGCAAGGCGACGTACGCGGCTTCCTGGTCGCCGGCATTGAGGGTCGTGTAGACGTTGAGGCCGCGGGTGTAGGCCTCGTTACCGTATTGGGCGAAGATGAGCTGGCGGGCCATTTCTGCCACGTATTCGGCGTGGATGCGGGTGGAATCCGGGCCTGAGCGGATCTTCAGGTCCTCTTCCTTGGCGGCGGCGGCCTCCTGCGCGGTGATGAAACCGTTCTCCTGCATGCGGTCGATGATGTACAGCTGCCGGATGCGGGCGCGCTTGGGGTTGCTGATGGGGTTGTAGGCCGAGGGGGCCTTGGGCAGCCCGGCCAGCATGGCGGCCTCTGCGATGGAGATGTTCTGCAGGGGCTTGCCGAAATAAGCCTCCGAAGCTGCCGCAAAACCGTATGCCCTGTTTCCGAGATAAATCTGATTCATGTAGATCTCGAGAATCTGGTTCTTGGTCAGCAGGTGCTCCAATTTGAAGGTTAGTAATATTTCGTAAATTTTTCGGGTAAATGTTTTCTCGGATGACAAATAAACGTTCCGGGCCACCTGCATCGTGATCGTCGAGGCACCCTGGCTCTTCACACGGCCCATGTTGGCCAGCGCTGCGCGCACCACGCCTTTGTAGTCCACGCCACCATGCTGGAAGAAGCGTGCGTCTTCGATGGCCAGCACCGCGTTGGTCATGACCTTGGGAATGTCCTGGATGGGAGTGAGGTTGCGCCGTTCCTCGCCGAACTCGCCCAGCAAAGCGCCTTCGACCGAGTAGACCCGCATCGGCAGCTTGGGCCGATAGTCCGCCAGGTCCGAAATGTCCGGCAGGTTGGGGTAAGCCACCGTCAGCGCCACGGCGATCGTGAGCGCCACGCCCACGGCGCCGGCCGCCGCCAGCCCGAGCAACCACGCTGCGCTTCGGACAATCCAGCGCCACCATGCCGGCCGTTTCGGCGGATTCGGGTTGGGGGTCTTGTCGGTAGGTGATGACGGCATAGCGTTCCAGGAGAGAGCAACCGGCCATTATAAAAATATGGGCCTCACCCGTCTGCCAAATCACGCCAAAGGGTGGCGCACCTATACCACAGGCGCATGAATATCGGTATCGGAAGAGGCGGCAAATGAGCGTGTGCTTTTGACAACGTTCGGTCCGTAACAGCGCCGTAAAACTCTTGGCTGGCCTGCAACCTTACTGATAGCATTCATGTGAAGTGTTAAGTTTTGTTGCGTCAAATTGGCAAGTTACGGGGGCTAATCTTGATCTCTTTGGGGTCTTTGTTCAGTCGCCAGTCCGCGCCACTGCTGGGTATCGACATCAGTTCCTCGAGCGTCAAGCTGGTGGAGTTGGGGCGCGACAAGGCGGGAGGGCTGGTACTGGAGCGATGTGCGATCGAGCAGTTGGAGCGCGGTTGGATCACCGACGGCAACATCGAAAAATTCGATGAGGTCGCCGAGGCCCTGCGCCGGCTGGTCAAGAAGAGCGGCACCCGCACGAAAAACGTGGCATTGGCCTTGCCGCCATCGGCCGTCATCACCAAGCGCATCACCCTGCCCGGCGGCATGTCCGAGCAGGAGCTGGAAGTGCAGGTGGAATCCGAAGCCAACCAGTACATTCCGTTCTCGCTCGATGAAGTGAGCCTGGACTTCTGCGTGGTCGGCCCTAGCAAGAGCTCGCCCGGCGATGTCGATGTGCTGATCGCGGCGTCGCGCCGTGAAAAGGTGCAGGACCGTCAGGGCCTGGCCGAAGCGGCGGGCCTCAAGCCCGTGATCGTCGACATCGAATCGCATGCCTCCCGGCTGGCTGCGGGGCGCCTGATCGAAGCGCTGCCCAACCACGGCAACGATGCTTTGGTCGCGCTGTTCGAGGTCGGCGCATTGACCACCAGCATGCAGGTGCTTCGCAACGACGAAGTGCTGTACGACCGCGACCAGGCCTTCGGGGGGGCGCAGCTGACGCAATTGATCGTGCGGCAATACGGGTTCTCGCTGGAAGAGGCCGAAGGCAAGAAGCGCAGCGGTGACCTTCCGGACGACTACCAGTCGGCCGTGCTGCGTCCCTTCGTGGAAAGCATGGCGCAGGAAATCGGCCGTGCGCTGCAGTTCTTCTTCACCAGCACGCCCTACAACCGGGTCGATCACATCATGCTCGCGGGCGGCTCCGCGCCACTGCCTGGCTTGACCGAGGCTGTGACCCAGCATTCAGGCTGTGCCTGCACCGCCATCAACCCGTTCGACGGCATGGAAATCGGAAGCGCCGTGCGATTGAAGAAGATGGTGCGCGAGGCGCCTTCCTACCTCACGTCATGTGGTCTGGCCATGCGGAGGTTCCTGCAGTGATTCTCATCAACCTGCTTCCCCATCGCGAGGCGGCCCGAAAACGCCGCAAGGAATCGTTCCAGGCGACGATGTTCGCGTCTTTTCTGGTGGGGCTTGCCATTGCCGGCGGCATCTACTGGTGGTACCAGATGGTGATCACCGCCCAGCAGGACAAGAACACGTTCCTGCAAAGCGAGATCAAGGTTCTGGAAGGCCAGATCAAGGAAATCGCGACCATCGAAGAAGAAATCGCGGCCCTTCGTGCGCGCCAGAAGGCGGTGGAAGACCTGCAGTCGGATCGCAATCTGCCAGTGCACTTGCTCAATGAGTTGGTTCAACAGCTGCCAGATGGGGTTTACGTTACCAATCTCAAGCAAGTCGACCAGGTGATCACGATGCAGGGGATGGCGCAATCGAACGAGCGTGTGTCGGAGATGCTGCGCAATCTGGCCGACAACACACCGTGGTTCTCCAAGCCCGAATTGGTAGAGATCGTTGCGGCCAACATCGCGCTGAACCCGAGGGAGCAGCGCCGCGTGGCCTCCTTCAACCTCCGGTTTCGGCTGATGCGCACGAGCGAGGCGCAAAAAGCCATTGGCGCTGCAAGTACCCCTGCCACTGCGCCCAAAGCGGTTGGAAAGTGATCATGGCAACGAAAAAAGCGTCTTCCGTGGACTTTGTGGCGCTGCAGTCCAGCTTGCAGCGGCAGTTCCGCAACCTTGATCCCAAAGATCCTTCTCTGTGGCCGGTGCTGCCGAGAATCCTGCTTTGCATCGCCATCGCGGCGGGCATCGCTACCTTCCTGTGGTTCTTCAAGCTGAATGAGTACGAGGCGGAGCTGGAAGCCGAGCAGGCCAAGGAACTCACCTTGCGCGCCGATTATGAAAAGAAGCTCGTAAAGGCCGTGAGTCTGGACGCGCTCAAGAAGCAGCGCGAGCAGGTGCAGCAGTATGTGATCCAGCTGGAAAAGCAGTTGCCGAGCAAGGCGGAGATGGCGGCTCTTTTGTCTGATATCAATCAGGCAGGCCTGGGTCGCAGTTTGCAGTTCGAATCGTTCAAGCCGGGCCAGATCGTGGTCAGGGATTATTATGCGGAGTTGCCGATTTCTATTAGAGTGACAGGCCGATACCATGATATCGGTGCATTTGCCGCTGATATTGCCAATCTTTCCCGGATCGTGACGCTGAATAATATTTCCATCCTCCCTGCAGGCAAGGATGGCGGCACCCTCACGATGGAAGCCACGGCGAGAACGTTCCGCTATCTGGACCCTGAAGAAATTCAGGCGCAGCGCCAGGCAGCGGGTGGAGCGAAGAAATGAGAATGTGGCACATCGCTTTGCTGGCAGTCTGCGCGGCGTTGATGGGTTGTGAATCTTCGGGTCAGGACGAGCTTCGCCAGTGGATGACGGATTTGCGTGCCAACACCAAGCCGCGCATTACCCCCCTTACCGAACCCAAGCAATTCCAGCCGCAGAACTATCAGGCGGATGGAGCAACGGATCCCTTCAATTCCATCAAATTGACACAGGCCCTCAGGCGCGATTCGACCCAATTGGCGGCCAACGCCACCTTGATTGCGCCGGAAATGGCGCGTCGCAAGGAGCCTTTGGAAGCTTATCCCCTGGATACCATGTCCATGGTCGGCAGTTTGAATAAAACCGGCACGCCGACGGCCTTGCTCAAGGTGGATAACTTGTTGTACCAGGTTCGGGTCGGCAATTACCTTGGACAGAATTATGGAAGGATTACCCAAATCACTGAAACAGCCATTCAGTTACGGGAAATCGTTCAGGATGCAACGGGTGACTGGATAGAGCGTCAGACCACGCTCGATCTCCAAGAGGGGAAGAAATGATTCAGAAAAACAGTTTTGGTGCACGCTATCGAGCGTTGTTGTTGGCTGCTGTGGCATCGCTGGGCAGCACCTGGGCTTATGCCCAGACCGCCATCGAAGCCGTCCAGGGGGTCATGCAGGGCGGGACCGAATTGGTACGCATCGATTTGTCGCAACCCCTTTCCACCCTGCCAACCGGTTTTGCCATTCAGGCCCCGGCCAGGATTGCGCTCGATTTTCCGGCGACGACCAATGCGACAGGCAAGTCGCTGGTGGAAGTCAACCAAGGCAATCTGAAGTCCGTGAACATCGTTCAGGCAGGCGACCGGTCCCGCGTCGTCCTGAACCTCAAGCAACCCACGTCGTACCGTGCCGAAATCCAGGGCAAGTCCTTGATGGTGGCACTGGAGCCCGTGTCGAACACGGCGGCGGCGCAACCGGCGCCGGTGGCGGTTTTTGCGGAAGACCGCAACAGCGACGTCCTCCCCCTGCGTGACCTCGACTTCCGCCGCGGCAGCGATGGGGCGGGCCGCGTGATCGTGGGCCTGGCCAACAACCAGGTCGGCGTGGACCTGCGTCAGCAAGGCAAGGGCCTGGTGGTCGAATTCCTGAAATCGTCGCTGCCGGAGGGCTTGCGCCGCCGCCTGGATGTGACGGACTTCGGCACCCCGGTGCAGATCGTCACGACATCGCAGCAAGGTGAGCGTGTTCGGATGACCATCGATCCCATCGGCGAATGGGAGCACAGCGCCTACCAGAGCGACAACCAGTTCGTGGTGGAAATCCGCCAGAAGAAGGTGGACCTGAGCAAGCTGACGCAGGGCCCCGGGTTCAGCGGCGAAAAACTGTCGCTCAACTTCCAGAACATCGAAGTGCGTTCGTTGCTGCAGGTGATTGCGGACTTCACGAACTTCAACATCGTCACCTCCGACACCGTCACCGGCGCGCTCACGCTGCGTCTGAAGGACGTGCCATGGGATCAGGCCCTGCAGATCATCATGGACGCCAAGGGTCTCGGCATGCGCAAGTCCGGCACGGTCCTCTGGATCGCGCCCAAGGACGAAATCGACGCGCGTACCAAAAAGGATTACGAGGCAGCGCTGGCAATCCAGAAGCTCGAGCCACTGCGCACCCAGGCGTTCCAGCTGAACTATGCCAAGGCTGCCGACATGGTGACCCAACTGGCAACCAGCACGAGCAGCGGCGGTAGCAGCGGTGTGTCCACACGCTTTCTGTCCGAGCGGGGCAGTGCAATCTCCGAGCCGCGAACCAATCAGCTTTTCGTGACGGACACGCCAAGCAAGCTGGAAGAGGTGCGGCAACTGCTGTCGACGCTGGATGTGGCGGTGCGCCAGGTCATGATCGAAGCGCGGATTGTCGAAGCGCGCGACACCTTCGGCCGATCGCTCGGCGTCAAGCTGGGTGCCTCTGACCTGAGGGCCAGCCGCGGCGGCGACGGTGGCTACGGCATCGGTGGCAACAACCGTGTCGCTTTCGGCACAAGCTACAGCAACGCCGTCTCCACGAGCGGTGCCAGTTCCACGGCCACCGATCCTGGAGGCACGTTCGTCAATCTGCCGGCGCAGCTGTCCACGACGAGTGCGGTGGGCTCGTTTGCCCTGTCCATCTTCAATTCGGCGGCCAATCGTTTCCTGACCCTCGAGCTGTCGGCGATGGAGGCCGACGGCCAAGGCAAGATCGTGTCCAGCCCGCGTTTGATCACGGCAGACCAGACGAAAGCCTTGATCGAGCAGGGCACCGAGTACCCCTATTCCGTCACGGCCCCCAACGGCGCCACCACCATCGCCTTCAAGAAGGCGGTGTTGAAGCTGGAAGTGACGCCGCAGATCACCCCGGAGGGCAACATCATTCTTGATTTGGATGTCAACAAGGACAGCCGTGGCGAGAGCACGACGCAGGGCGTGGCCATCGACACCAAGCACATCAAGACCCAGGTGTTGATCGAAAATGGCGGGACCGTGGTGATCGGGGGTATCTTCGAGATGGAAGAAACCAACCAGGAAAATAAAATTCCCGTGCTGGGCGATGTGCCGGTGGTGGGCAACCTCTTCAAAAGCCGGACCAAAGAATCCACGAAGCGGGAAATGCTGGTATTCATCACACCCAAAGTCATTTCCGATCGCGGACCAGTTCGTTAACTATAGGTAAATAATGAAGTCATTCATCAAAATCATTGCCCTATCGCTGGCTGCCACTCTGGTTGCTTGCGGTGGCGGCGGGGGGAGCGCTGGCACCACGCCCGGAGGAACGACTCCGGTCAGCACGGCAGCCTCTGTGGAAATCTTGACGTCTGCCACGGGCCTGGCGTCGGCCGACAAGACCGGCCTGACGTTGACCGCCGTGGTGAAGGACGCCGCCAACAATGCGCTGTCCGCACAGGCGGTGTCGTTCACGGCATCCAGCGGCACGCTGGCAAGCGTCGTGGGCACCACGGCTGCAGACGGCAAGGCGACAGCGGTGTTGACCGCCGGTACGGACCGTTCCAACCGTGACATCGCCGTCACGGTGAAGTCGGGATCGATCACGAAATCCATCACCATTCCGGTGACGGGTACCACGTTGACCGCATCGGGTTCGTCGTCTCTACTGACCGGTGCCACGACCAATTTCGCAGTGAGCGTGAAGGACAGCGGCGGTGCGGCCATTGCCGCCAGCACGGTGGCCGTCACGTCGTCTCTGGGCAATGCCATCACCATGGCCAGCACTTCGACGGACGCCAATGGCGCCGTGACGTTCGCTTACGCGGCAACGCGCAGCGGCACGGACACGGTGACCATCCAGAGCGCGGGTGCGCAGACCCAGATTTCCATCAATGTCACCAGCGTGGATTTCGCGTTCTCGGCGCCCACGGCCAACACCGAAGTCGAGGTCAACACGGCGCGGACGGTCTCCGTGCGCTACGCATCCGGCGGCGCCGGTGTGGCGGGCAAGGTCATCTCGTTCAGCACCACCCGCGGCTCGGTGTCTCCCAGCCAGGCGACGACCGATGCCAATGGCATTGCGTCTACCCAGGCTTCGGCCGCATCCGTGGGCGTGGCGACGATCAGCGCGGTGGTGGACAACGGTGCCGTGACCACGCTGCCGCTGAATTTCATCGCTTCGACGCCAGCCTCGCTGGTGCTGCAGACGTCTTCCGCCGCTTTGCCCCCGAACGTGGCAGGCAGCTCCGCCAACCAGGTCCAGTTGCGCGCCACGGTGCGTGATGCCGCCGGCAACGCCGTCAAGGGCAAGACCGTTTTCTTCACGGCAGTGCAGGATCTGAG
This sequence comes from Acidovorax sp. KPB24-03, assembly GCF_057546605.1. NCBI lineage: Bacteria > Pseudomonadati > Pseudomonadota > Betaproteobacteria > Burkholderiales > Comamonadaceae > Acidovorax > Acidovorax sp. KPB24-03. The sequence goes on from NZ_BAAJYR010000027.1 coordinate 13,262, forward strand.
CGGTGGCAGCATCAAGACGGGCTCGGCCGTCACGGATGCCAACGGCTTGGCGACGGACGTCTTCATTTCTGGTGCCACGTCCACAGCCGCCAACGGCGTGCAGATTCGTGCGACCGTTGCCAACACCAATGTGACGGCCACGTCTTCGCTCACGATCAGCAGCCAAGCGCTCTTCATCACGATCGCAGCCAACAACACCGTTGAAAAGCTGAACACGACGTACCGCAAGACGTTCTCTGCTCAAGTGAACGATGCTAACGGCGCACCCGTGGCGAATCAAAATCTGACGCTTTCCTATTGGGTTCCGAACTATCTCAAAGGCTCGCCTTTGGTCTTTAACGATGCAGCCTCTGCTTGGGGCTACAACCAAGCAGGTACTGTAATTTCTTGTCTTAACGAAGACACGAATCGCAACGGTATTCTGGATGCGGGCGAAGATACCAATGGCAATGGTCAACTCACGCCAGGTTTGCCTGGAGTGATTGCACCTGCATCGGTGACGACCGATGCGGCCGGCTCTGCCGAATTCACGTTGACCTACGGACAGCAGTACGCCTTCTGGGTGAATTTCGAACTGGCGGCTAAGGCTATTGTGTCCGGGACGGAATCCAGCTCCTTCTTTGCATTCGTGGCAGGGGCCGCAGTGTCTGACTTGACAGACAAAACGAGTCCTCCGGCTTCCGTTGTGAGCCCCTTCGGAAGAGCAACCAGTTGCAGCAACCCCAACTGAGTCTCCACCTCATCGGCCTACCAGGCTCCGGGAAATCCACCGTCGGGCGTCAACTCGCCCGGCGGCTGGGGATTCCCTTCATCGATTCAGACCACGTGATCGAGCAGCGCATCGGCTGCTCGATCCGTGGTTTTTTCGATCGTGAGGGGGAAGCCGCCTTTCGCGACATCGAAGAGCAGGTGATCGATGAGCTGACCGCGGGTCGAAGTGCGGGCCCGGCGCATGTGCTGGCCACGGGCGGCGGCGCCGTGCTGCGTGCGCCCAACCGCGACCGCCTCAGGGCGCATGGCAAGGTGGTCTATCTCGACGCGTCGCCCGAGGACATCGTTCGCCATGTGCGGCACGACACGTCCCGCCCCCTGCTGCAGGGAGCGGACCCGCTGGGCCGGTTGAAGGACCTGCACCAGCAGCGGGATGCGCTGTACCGGGCCACGGCCCACTATGTGGTGTCCACGGGGCGGGGCAAGACCGTCGCGGCGTTGGTGAATCACATCGCGATGCAACTGGAACTGGCCTCCGTCGGCTGACGGCGGCGCTGCTTCCACGGTTGCACACTTTCGCGCCGGTCACCGACGGCACGGTGCATGCCCGCGGCAACAATACTGTCCACCCGTTGGCCTCTGGCAGCGCTGGTGCAGCGAGCCTCTTTTTCCTCTCCCATCTCTCCCTCCGAATGTCCACATGTTGTGGCAGCACGGTACTGATCGAGACTTTGGCTGCAGACATCCGTCCGCATGGGCGGCCCGGCGGCCCGCTAGACTCTCGACCATGGATCACGACATGCCCCTGGTATCCCAGGCCCCCCTTTCCCGCGCCGCCCATCCATCCGCCAGCGCACTGCAGGGCGATCGCCCCGCCCAGGTGGACATTGCCCTGGGCGACCGCAGCTACCCCATCCTCATCGGCGAATCGTTGCTGGACGACCCGGCCACCTACCAGGCCTTGCCGGCCGCCGCGTCGGCCCTGATCGTCACCAATTCGACCGTGGCGCCGCTCTATGTGCAGCGGCTCGAGGCTGCGCTGACGTCGCGCTACCCACGGGTGCTGCAGGTCGTCCTGCCCGATGGCGAAGAACACAAGACCTGGCAGACGCTGAACCTCGTCTTCGATGCGTTGCTGGCCAACGGCTGCGACCGCAAGACCGTGCTGTTCGCCCTGGGCGGCGGCGTGGTGGGCGACATGACCGGGTTCGCTGCGGCCAGCTACATGCGCGGGGTGCCGTTCGTGCAGGTGCCCACCACGCTGCTGGCGCAGGTCGATTCGTCGGTGGGGGGCAAGACCGCCATCAACCACCCGCTGGGCAAGAACATGATCGGCGCGTTCTACCAGCCGCAACTGGTGGTGTGCGATCTGGCCACGCTCGACACCCTGCCGCCCCGCGAGCTGAGCGCGGGGCTGGCGGAAGTCCTCAAGTACGGACCGATCGCCGACATGGCGTTCCTCGGCTGGCTCGAGACCGCGATGGATGCCCTGCGTGCCGGCGACCATGCCGCGCTGGCCCACGCCGTGCGGCGCAGCTGCGAGATCAAGGCCTTCGTGGTGGGCCAGGACGAGCGCGAGGCCGGCCTGCGGGCCATTCTCAACTTCGGCCACACGTTCGGCCACGCCATCGAGGCGGGCATGGGCTACGGCGTCTGGCTGCATGGCGAAGGCGTGGCGGCGGGCATGGTGATGGCGGCCGAGCTGTCGTACCGGCTGGGGCTGGTGGACGCGGCCTTCGTGCAGCGACTGCGCCAGCTGATCGAGCGTGCGGGGCTGCCCGTGCGCGGCCCGGTGATCGATGCCGCGGACAACGCGGGCCGCTATCTCGAACTGATGCGGGTGGACAAGAAATCCGAAGGGGGCGAGATCCGCTTCGTGGTGATCGACGGCCCCGGGCGCGCGGCGGTGCGTGCCGCGCCGGATGCGCTGGTGCGCGAAGTCATCGACGCCTGCTGTGCCTGAGGCTATTGGTTGAATCGCATGCAATTGAAGCCAGTCGAGCGGTGAAGACCCTTTTAATGCAGCCCCCTGGATTGGCGCCGTACGCCTGCGACCCGGCCGATACCCGGGGGCGCCGCCATCCCCAGTCGGCGGCGCCCACGCGCTCGGAGTACCAGCGCGACCGCGACCGCATCGTGCATTCCACCGCCTTCCGCCGGCTGGTCTACAAGACGCAGGTGTTCCTGAACCACGAGGGCGACCTGTTCCGCACGCGCTTGACGCACTCGCTCGAAGTGGCGCAACTGGGCCGCTCGATCGCCCGTTCGCTGCGCATCAACGAGGACCTGGTGGAGGCCATCTCCCTGGCGCACGACCTGGGCCACACCCCGTTCGGCCACGCCGGGCAGGACGCCCTGCATGAATGCATGGCCGCGCACGGCGGCTTCGAGCACAACCTGCAGAGCCTGCGCGTGGTGGACGAGCTGGAAGAGTGCTATCCCGACTACAACGGCCTGAACCTCACGTTCGAGGCGCGGGAAGGCATTCTCAAGCACTGCTCGCGCGCCAACGCCGAGCGCATGGAGGCGCTGGAGCCCGGCGGCATCGGCCAGCGCTTCCTGCTGCGTGGGCAGCCCAGCCTGGAGGCGCAACTGTGCAACCTGGCCGACGAGATCGCCTACAACGCGCACGACATCGACGACGGCGTCCGCTCCGGCCTCATCACGCTGGCGCAACTGAGCGAGGTGCCGCTGTTCGAGCGCTACCGCGCCGAGGCCGAGCGCGACCACCCGCACTTGGCGGCGCCGGCGGGCCAGCGGCGGCTTCTGAACGAAGCGATCCGGCGCATGCTCAGCGCACAGGTGTATGACGTGATCGATGCGACCAACGCCGCCATCGCCCAGTCCGCGCCGGCGCGGGTGGATGACGTGCGCCGTGCGCCGCCCCTGGTGGCGTTCAGCGCCGAGATGCGCGCGCAGTCGCAGGGGCTGAAGCGCTTTTTTGTTCCAGAACCTGTACCGCCACCCGCAGGTGATGGAAACCACCGGACGCGCCCAGCAGGTGGTGCGCGATCTGTTCGCAGCCTACACGGACTCACCCGAGGCGATGAAGCCGCGCTTCGCGGCGCGTGCCGCGGCCGGCAACGAGGTGCAGCGGATGCGCACGGTGGCGGACTTCATCGCCGGCATGACGGACCGCTTCGCGGTGCGCGAGCACGAGCGGCTCACGGGCCAACGGCTGTTGTCCTGATCGCTCCGGGCGCGCGGGCCGAACGCTGCCACGGTCTGGCGGCACGGCCCCGCCGCAAGGCCCACCCGCGCCCGGCCGATAAAATGGGCGCCCCCCGAAGAAAGTCCCCATGACCGAATTGCCCGCCGCCGCCCCGCACGCCTTTCCGCACGACACCGTGAAAGAGGACATGGTGCGCTGGCTGGAGCGCGCGGTGATCGGCCTGAACCTGTGCCCCTTCGCCAAGGCGGTGCATGTGAAGGCGCAGATCCACTACGTGGTGAGCGAGGCGACCGATGGGCGGGGCCTGCTGGAAGACCTGCAGCGCGAGCTGGAGGCGCTGGCCGAAATATCCGCCGAGCGCCGTGACACCACCTTGCTCATGGCGCCGGGCTGCATGGAGGATTTTCTGGACTTCAACGACTTCCTCGCGCTGGCCGACGATCTGGTCGAGGCCATGGACCTGGGCGGCATCCTGCAGGTGGCCTCGTTCCACCCGCAGTTCCAGTTCGACGGCACCGACGTGGACGACGTCACCAACAGCACCAACCGCGCGCCGTATCCCACGTTGCACCTGCTGCGCGAGGAGAGCATCGACCGTGCGGTGGAGGCCTTCCCCGAGGCCGAGGCGATCTTCGAGCGCAACATCGAAGTGCTGGAGGAACTGGGCGCCGAAGGCTGGAAGGCACTGGATGTCGGCCCGCGCTGCCCGGTGGCCGGGCGGGCCACGCCGGTGGGCGCTGCCGGCGCAGGGGGAGGGCGCATGAAGCGCGCCAAAGCTGCGGCCGGGCAGGGGGGCGCTTCTTCGTCATCGGCGGGGCGGACCGCGCCGAAGCCCTCGCCCGAAGACCAGGTGCTGCAGGAGCTGCGGCCGGGCCAGTCCATCGAACTGCTCAAGGCGCTGCACATCCTCACCCGCGAAGGGCGGCTCAACCAGGATTCGCGGCGCAAGCTCAAGCAGGTGTACCACCTGTTCCAGTTCATCGAACCGCTGCTGCAGGAGCTGTCGCAGGAAGGCCACGCTGCCACGCTGGCGGACCACGGGGCGGGCAAGTCGTATCTCGGCTTCATCCTGTACGACCTGTTCTTCCAGGCCCTGGGGCGCGGGCACATCTACGGCATCGAGACGCGGGCCGAGCTGGTGGAGCACTCGCGCGCCCTGGCCCAGCGGCTGGCATTCGAGCGCATGTCGTTCCTCAACCTGTCGGTGGCCGAATCCACCGATGCCGCGGCGCTGCCGCAGCGCATCGACGTGGTGACGGCCCTGCACGCCTGCGACACGGCCACCGACGACGCCATCGCCTTCGGGCTGGCCAAACAGGCGCGCGCGATGGTGCTGGTGCCCTGCTGCCAGGCCGAGGTGGCCGCGTGCCTGCGCCAGGGCAAGGCGCTGCAGTTGTCGCGCACGCCGCTGGCCGAACTGTGGCGCCACCCGCTGCACACGCGCGAGATGGGCAGCCAGATCACCAATGTGCTGCGCTGCCTGCACCTGGAAGCCAGCGGCTACCAGGTGACGGTGACCGAGTTGGTGGGCTGGGAGCACAGCATGAAGAACGAACTGATCGTGGCCCGCTACACCGGCCAGAAAAAGCGCAGCGCGGCCGAGCGGCTGCGGGCGATTTTGGCGGAGTTCGGGCTGGAGCAGACTCTGGCGGCGCGGTTCGGCCTGCCGCCAGAGGCGGACACGGCGCCCGAGGCGGTTCCGGCAACGGTTTGAGGGTTTTTGGCAGCATGCCGGGGTTTTGTTTGCCTTTGATGCTATAAAAATAGTAGCAATCGCGCCGATCGGGCGGCACATGCGGAATCGGGGACGGATTCCCCCTACCATGGCGCTTAGCTCCACTTTGTGCGACCCCATGGCCCGACTGCCCCGCCTGACCCTTGCCGGCTACCCGCACCACGTGATCCAGCGCGGCAACAACCGCCAGGCCATCTTCGCCGACCGGCAGGACCACGAAACCATGCTGGCCCTGCTGACCGAGCAGGCTCGCCGCTGCGGCGTGGCCGTCCATGCCTACGTGCTCATGGGCAACCACTTCCACCTGCTGGCCACCCCCCAGACGGCCGACGGACTGCCACTGATGATGCAGGCCGTGGGGCGCAGCTACGTGCGCTACTTCAACAACCGCCACGCGCGCACCGGCACGCTGTGGGAGGGGCGCTACCGCTCCACCGTGCTGCAGCCCGAGCGTTATTTGCTTGCCTGCATGGCCTACATGGACCTGAATCCAGTGCGCTCCGGCGCCACCACGCAGGCGGTGGACTACCCCTGGTCCAGCCACGCCCATTGCCTGGGCCTGCGCAACGACCGGCTCATCACGCCGCATGCGTTGTTCTGGGCGCTGGGCAACACGCCCTTCGCCCGCGAGGCGGCCTACGCCGCGCTGGTTCAGGCGGGCGTCGGCCGGCTGCAGCAGCAGGCGCTGACCGATTCCGCGCTCGCCGGCTGGGCCCTGGGAGACGCCGCGTTCGTGCAGGCGTTGCAACAGCAGACGGAGCGGCGGGTGGTCAAAGGCAAGGCCGGCCGCCCGCCCGCAATGCCGAGACCCATTCCCGAATAATTCCCTCAGGCCATATGGCGAAAAGCTTCATTGCTCCTGAATTTGATGTGTCCCCAATAAAAATAAATGCGACCTATTCTCATCAATAATGTGAATCTGACCCCATTTAAAGTGCTTGCCCGACCTTGCTGCGATGCACTAATCTTGCGCTCCCTGCGACCCATTTCCGAGGAGAGCGCCATGACGACGGCTGCCGAGATCCAATACCTGCAAGAGCACGGTCTCTATTCATCCACTCAAGAGCACGACGCGTGCGGCCTGGGCTTCGTGGCCCACATCAAGGGGGTGAAGCGCCACGACATCGTGACGCAGGCGCTCAAGATCCTCGAAAACATCGACCACCGCGGCGCCGTGGGCGCCGACAAGCTCATGGGCGATGGCGCGGGCATCCTGATCCAGATCCCCGACGCGCTCTACCGCGAAGAGATGGCCCGGGCCGGCACGGCCCCCGACGGCTCCACCGGCGTGGTGCTGCCGCCCTCCGGCGAATACGGCGTCGGCATGATCTTCCTGCCCAAGGAGCACGCCTCGCGCCTGGCCTGCGAGCAGGAGATGGAGCGCGCCATCAAGGCCGAGGGCCAGGTGCTGCTGGGCTGGCGCGACGTGCCGGTCAACCGCGACATGCCGATGTCGCCCACCGTGCGCAAGAAGGAGCCCATCCTGCGCCAGGTCTTCATCGGCCGTGGCAACGACGTGATCGTGCAGGACGCGCTGGAGCGCAAGCTGTACGTGATCCGCAAGACGGCCAGCGCCGCCATCCAGAACCTCAAGCTCAAGCACAGCAAAGAGTATTACGTGCCCAGCATGTCCAGCCGCACGGTGGTCTACAAGGGCCTGCTGCTGGCCGATCAGGTGGGCACCTATTACCTGGACCTGCAGGACGAGCGCTGCGTCTCGGCCGTGGGCCTGGTGCACCAGCGCTTTTCCACCAACACCTTCCCCGAATGGCCGCTGGCCCACCCGTACCGCTACGTGGCGCACAACGGCGAGATCAACACCGTCAAGGGCAACTACAACTGGATGAAGGCGCGCGAGGGCGTGATGGCCTCGCCCGTGCTCGCGGCCGACCTCAAGAAGCTCTACCCCATCAGCTTCGCCGACCAGTCCGACACCGCCACGTTCGACAACTGCCTCGAACTGCTGACCATGGCCGGCTACCCCATCAGCCAGGCCGTGATGATGATGATTCCCGAGCCGTGGGAGCAGCACACCACCATGGACGAGCGCCGCCGCGCGTTCTACGAATACCACGCCGCGATGATGGAGCCCTGGGACGGCCCGGCCTCCATCGTGTTCACCGACGGCCGCCAGATCGGCGCCACGCTGGACCGCAACGGCCTGCGTCCCTCGCGCTACTGCATCACCGACGATGACCTGGTCGTGATGGCCTCCGAGTCCGGCGTGCTGCCGATCCCCGAGAACAAGATCGTGCGCAAGTGGCGCCTGCAGCCCGGCAAGATGTTCCTGATCGATCTGGAGCAGGGCCGCATGATCGACGACGAGGAGCTCAAGGCCAACGTCGTCAACACCAAGCCCTACAAGCAGTGGATCGAGAACCTGCGCATCAAGCTCGACAGCGTGGGCGGCGAGGCGCCGGCCGGTCCGCTGCCGGCCGAACTGCCGCTGCTCGACCGCCAGCAGGCCTTCGGCTACACGCAGGAAGACATCAAGTTCCTGATGGCGCCCATGGCCAAGAACGGCGAAGAGGGCATCGGCTCGATGGGCAACGACAGCCCGCTGGCCGTGCTGTCGGGCAAGAACAAGCCGCTGTACAACTATTTCAAGCAGCTCTTCGCCCAGGTGACGAACCCGCCGATCGACCCGATCCGCGAGGCCATCGTGATGTCGCTCAACAGCTTCATCGGCCCCAAGCCCAACCTGCTGGACATCAACCAGGTCAACCCGCCGATGCGGCTCGAAGTGAGCCAGCCCATCCTGGACTTCGCCGGCATGGCCAAGCTGCATGCCATCGAAAAGCACACGCAGGGCAAGTTCAAGAGCGCGACCATCGACATCACCTACCCGCTGGACTGGGGCCGCGAAGGCGTGGAGGCCAAGCTGGCCTCGCTGTGCGCGCAGGCGGTCGATGCCATCAAGGGCGGCGCCAACATCCTCATCATCAGCGACCGCGCCGTGAACGCCACGCAGGTGGCCATCCCCGCGCTGCTGGCGCTGTCGGCCATCCACCAGCACTTGGTGCGCGAAGGGCTGCGCACCACGGCCGGCCTGGTGGTGGAGACCGGCACGGCGCGCGAGGTGCACCACTTCGCCGTACTGGCCGGCTACGGCGCCGAGGCCGTGCACCCCTACCTCGCCATGGAAACCCTGGCCGAGATGCACGCGGGCATGCCGGGCGACCTGTCGCCCGATAAAGCCATCTACAACTACGTGAAGGCCATCGGCAAGGGCCTGTCGAAGATCATGTCCAAGATGGGCGTGTCCACGTACATGAGCTACTGCGGCGCGCAGCTGTTCGAGGCCATCGGCCTGAACACCGACACCATCGTCAAGTACTTCACTGGCACCGCCAGCCGCGTGGAAGGCATCGGCGTGTTCGAGATCGCCGAAGAAGCCATCCGCATGCACAAGGCCGCGTTCGGCGACGACCCGGTGCTGGAAACCATGCTGGACGCCGGCGGCGAATACGCCTGGCGCGCGCGCGGCGAAGAGCACATGTGGAGCCCCGACGCCATCGCCAAGCTGCAGCATTCCACGCGCGCCAACAACTGGAACACGTACAAGGAATACGCCCAGCTCATCAACGACCAGAGCCGCCGCCACATGACCCTGCGCGGCCTGTTCGAATTCAAGTTCGACCCGACCAAGGCCATTGCCGTGGACGAGGTCGAATCGGCCAAGGAGATCGTCAAGCGCTTCGCCACCGGTGCCATGTCGCTGGGATCGATCTCCACCGAGGCGCACGCCACGCTCGCCGTGGCCATGAACCGCATCGGCGGCAAGAGCAACACGGGCGAGGGCGGCGAGGATGCCGCGCGCTACCGCCAGGAACTGAAGGGCATTCCGATCAAGCAGGGTGACACGCTCAAGAGCGTGATCGGCGCCGAGAACGTCGAGGTCGACCTGACGCTGCAGGACGGCGACTCGCTGCGCAGCCGCATCAAGCAGGTGGCGTCGGGCCGCTTCGGCGTCACGGCCGAATACCTGTCGTCGGCCGACCAGATCCAGATCAAGATGGCCCAGGGCGCCAAGCCCGGCGAGGGCGGTCAGCTGCCCGGCGGCAAGGTCACCAACTACATCGGCAAGCTGCGCCACAGCGTGCCCGGCGTGGGCCTGATCTCGCCCCCGCCGCACCACGACATCTATTCGATCGAGGACCTGGCCCAGCTCATCCACGACCTGAAGAACGTGGCGCCGCACGCCAGCATCAGCACCAAGCTGGTGTCCGAAGTGGGCGTGGGCACCATCGCCGCGGGCGTGACCAAGTGCAAGAGCGACCACCTGGTGATCGCCGGCCACGACGGCGGCACGGGCGCATCACCCTGGTCGTCCATCAAGCACGCGGGCGGCCCGTGGGAGATCGGCCTGGCCGAAACCCAGCAGACCCTGGTGCTCAACCGCCTGCGCGGCCGCGTGCGCGTGCAGGCCGACGGCCAGATGAAGACCGGCCGCGACGTCGCCATCGGCGCGCTGCTGGGGGCTGACGAGTTCGGCTTCGCCACCGCGCCGCTGGTGGTCGAGGGCTGCATCATGATGCGCAAGTGCCATCTGAACACCTGCCCCGTGGGCGTGGCCACGCAGGACCCCGAGCTGCGCAAGAAGTTCTCGGGCAAGCCCGAGCACGTGGTGAACTACTTCTTCTTCATCGCCGAAGAAGTGCGCCAGATCATGGCCCAGCTGGGCATCCGCAAGTTCGACGACCTCATCGGCCGCACCGACCTGCTCGACATGCGTGCCGGCATTGCCCACTGGAAGGCGCGCGGCCTGGATTTCGGCCGCCTGTTCGCCCAGCCGAACGTGCCGGCCGACGTGCCGCGCTTTCATGTCGACGTGCAGGACCACAACATCGAAAAGACCCTGGACCGCAAGCTCATCGAGCGCAGCCAGCCCGCCATCGAAAAGGGCGAGCGGGTGCAGTTCATCGAAGTGGCGCGCAACGTGAACCGCTCGGTGGGCGCCATGCTCTCGGGCGCCGTCACGCGCGCCCACCCTGAAGGCCTGCCGGACGACACCATCCGCATCCAGCTGGAAGGCACGGGCGGGCAGTCGTTCGGCGCGTTCCTCACGCGCGGCATCACGCTGTACCTGATCGGCGATGCCAACGACTACACCGGCAAGGGCCTGTCGGGCGGCCGCGTCATCGTGCGTCCGTCGATCGACTTCCGCGGCGACACCACGCGCAACACCATCGTGGGCAACACGGTGATGTACGGCGCCACCAGCGGCGAATCGTTCTTCGGCGGCGTGGCGGGCGAGCGCTTCGCGGTGCGCCTGTCCGGCGCCTCCACCGTGGTGGAAGGCACCGGCGACCATGGCTGCGAATACATGACGGGCGGCACCGTGGTGGTGCTCGGCAAGACGGGCCGCAACTTCGCGGCCGGCATGAGCGGCGGCGTGGCCTACGTGTACGACGAGGACGGCCTGTTCGACACCCGCTGCAACCTGTCCATGGTGACGCTGGAGCGCATCCTGCCCGGTGACGAGCAGACCGCCAGCATCTCGCGCGGCATCTGGCACCGAGACCAGACCGACGAAGCCCAGCTCAAGAAGATGCTGGAAGACCACAACCGCTGGACCGGCAGCAAGCGTGCGCGCGAACTGCTGGACAACTGGGCGGCCTCGCGCGCCAAGTTCGTGAAGGTGTTCCCGACCGAATACAAGCGCGCGCTGTCCGAAATCCATGAACGCAAGGTGCTGGAGGAGCCCGCGACGCCCGCGGTCGCCCATCCTGCGAAGGAAACGGTGCCCGCCAAGTAAGGCCCGCCCGATCCACCCGCACCGCATTCAACGATTCAAGGACAGACATCATGGGAAAGACCACCGGCTTCATGGAATACGAGCGCATCGAAGAGGGCTACAAGCCTGTCGGCGAGCGCCTGAAGCACTACAAGGAATTCGTCATCGGCCTGGATGACGCGCAGGCCAAGATCCAGGGCGCGCGCTGCATGGACTGCGGCACGCCGTTCTGCAACAACGGCTGCCCGGTCAACAACATCATTCCGGACTTCAACGACCTGGTGTACCAGCAGGACTGGAAGAGCGCCATCGCGGTGCTGCACAGCACCAACAACTTCCCCGAGTTCACCGGCCGCATCTGCCCCGCGCCCTGCGAGGCCGCCTGCGTGCTCAACGTGAACGACGACCCGGTGGGCATCAAGTCCATCGAGCACGCCATCATCGACCGCGCCTGGGCCGAGGGCTGGGTCAAGCCCCTGCCCCCGAAGCACAAGACCGGCAAAAAGGTCGCTGTGGTCGGCTCCGGCCCGGCCGGCATGGCGGCGGCCCAGCAACTGGCGCGCGCGGGCCACGACGTGACCCTGTTCGAGAAGAACGACCGCATCGGCGGCCTGCTGCGCTACGGCATTCCCGACTTCAAGATGGAGAAGTCGCACATCGACCGCCGTGCCGAGCAGATGGCCGCCGAGGGCGTCACCATCCGCACCGGCGTCTTCATCGGCGCCGCCAAGGACGGCCTGGGCAAGGGCTCCAAGGTCACCAACTGGGCCAAGGAAACCATCACGCCCGAGCAACTGCAAAAGGACTTCGACGCCGTGCTGCTGACCGGCGGCGCGGAGCAGTCGCGCGACCTGCCCGTGCCGGGCCGCGACCTGGACGGCGTGCACTTCGCGATGGAGTTCCTGCCCCAGCAGAACAAGGTCAACGCGGGCGACAAGCTCAAGGGCCAGTTGCGCGCCGATGGCAAGCACGTCATCGTGATCGGCGGTGGCGACACCGGCAGCGACTGCGTGGGCACCAGCAACCGCCACGGCGCCGTGAGCGTCACGCAGTTCGAGCTGATGCCCCAGCCGCCCGAGGTCGAGAACCGCCCCATGACCTGGCCCTACTGGCCGATCAAGCTGCGCACCAGCTCCAGCCACGAGGAGGGCTGCGAGCGCGAGTTCGCCATCTCCACCAAGGAACTGCTGGGCGAGAAGGGCAAGGTCACCGGCCTCAAGACCGTCCGCGTCGAATGGAAGGAAGGCAAGATGGTCGAGGTGGCTGGCAGCGAGCAGGTCCTCAAGGCCGACCTCGTGCTGCTGGCCATGGGCTTCGTGAGCCCCGTCGCGCAGGTGCTGGACGCCTTCGGCGTGGACAAGGACGCCCGCGGCAACGCGAAGGCCACCACCGACTTTGACGGCGGCTACGCCACCAACGTGCCCAAGGTGTTCGCCGCGGGCGACATGCGCCGGGGCCAGTCCCTGGTGGTGTGGGCCATCCGCGAAGGCCGCCAGGCCGCGCGCTCGGTGGACGAGTTCCTGATGGGGTACTCCGACTTGCCGCGCTGAGTCCCGTCAAAAGCGGCAGGCTTTGAAGCATAACGGCGCTCTTCGGAGCGCCGTTTTCTTTGCGCCGATGCGATGGCCCGAACGATCCAAAAAAAAAGCCCCTGCCGAACGGCAGGGGCTTTCGTGGAAAGGCCAGCGTTTGCGGCGCAGCGCCGGTCGCCCTTTCCTTTCTCTTTTTCTCTTACCTCCCTCTCCTGCCGAAATCTGGCTGTCCATTCGTCACCGGAGAGCGGTTTTCGAATTCCTGGTGATTCTTCGATCGCGTCGTTCAGCCCACGGATTCTGGCGGCGGGCCTTCTTTGTGCCCTTAACAGGGGCTGAGAAGTCCTGAAACGTTCTGAAATTTCTCGAACCCTTGCGATCGGTGCGCGGTGCGGCTGTCCGCCTTGGCATCAAGAACGGCATCCTGCGGCACCGTTCCTGATTGCTATGAAAAAATGAGCGCCATGCCGGCGCATTCATTGCGCTGGAGGCTGTTTTGGCTCTGGGTCCTCAGAACTTGTATTGCACGCCCACCGTCACCTGCCGCGGGCTGCCGGGCATGACCCAGACGCGGTTGTAGGCGCTGTGGTAGTAGGTCTTGTCGAACAGGTTGTCCACGTTCAGGCTCACCGAAAGCTTGTCGTTGATCTGGTAGGCCACCTGGGCGTTGAACAGCGCATAGTCGCCCGAGGTCAGGCGCACCGTGCCGCTTTGCGCGAAGAACTCGCTGCGGTAGCTCACGCCTCCGCCCACGCTCAGCCCCTGCAGCACCGGCCCCTTGAAGGCATAGCGGGTGGACAGGTTCACGCTGTGGCGCGGCGTGATGGGGCTGAACACCTGGCCCTGCTGCGACACGGGGGCCTGCAGGTACTTGGTGGCGGTGAAGGCGTAGCCGGCCAGCACGTCCCAGCCGGGCGCGACCTGGCCGCTCACCTCGGTCTCGAAGCCCTGCGCGCGCACCTTGCCGCCGGCCAGGGAGGCGGTGGGAACGTCCGGGTCGGCGATGGCGCGGTCCTTGTCCAGGATGCGGAAGAGGGCGAAGTGCGTCTGCAGGCGCTTGTTCAAAAACTCGCCCTTCACGCCCGCCTCGATCTGCGAGCCCGAACGCGGCGTGAGCAGGCGGCCCGCGCGGTCCAGGCTGGACTGCACCACGAAGGTCTCGGCATAGCTCGTGTAGGCCGACAGGTTTTCGTTCAGCTCGTAGATCGCGGCCACCGAGGGGATGAACTGCCGTCCGGGGTCGGCGGTGGCCGTGGTCTGGCCCGTGCTCAGCGTGCGCGTCTCGGCCTTGGCCCAGGACAGGCGCCCGCCGGCCAGCACCTTCAGGCGCTCGGCCACGCTGACCTGCGCCTGGCCGTACAGCGCGTTCTCGGTGCGCCGGGTGGCGCTCTGAAAGCCGGGCAGCGTGATGCTGGGGTAGGGCAGGTCGTACTGCGGATTGAAGATGTTGGCGGTGCGGGGCGCGCCGAAGGCGGAGTTGCCGTCCAGGCTTTCACTGGTCGTGTGGCTCACGCCCAGCAGCACGCGGTGCGTGCGGCCGGCCAGCGACAGCGGCGAGGCGATGTACAGGTCGTAGTTGCGGTCCTTCAGGTCCTGCTGGAAGTCCACCGACTGCAGCTGGTAGTTGCCGTTGGCCGCCACGGCCGAGTTGGCCCGCACCGAGCGGTACAGCGATTCGCGGTGCACGTCGCGCGCCACGAACTTGACCTGCCCGCCATTGGACAGGCGGTGCTCCAGCTCGGCGAAGGTGTCGGTGTTGTCCAGGTCCTGGCGGTTGGCGGCGATGCCCGCGAACGTGGAGCGCGGCACGTCCAGCAGCCGGCCGTCGGCATACGCGGGCAGGCCCTGGTCCACCGTGGCGCGCACCTTCTGGCGCGTGTGGCCGACCGACAGCGTGGTGGACGGGGTGATGTCCAGCTCCAGCGTGCCGTAGCCCAGGGTCTTGTCGTTCTTCAGCGTGGCGACGTGGCTGTCGCGGTCGTCCTTCACCGCCACCACGCGGCCGCGCAGCGTGCCCGCGGCGTTGAGCGCGCCGGTCAGGTCAACGTCGGCGCGGCGCATGTTCCACGACCCCGCGGACACGTTGGCGTTCAGCCCCAATGCGGACTGCGCGCGCTTGCGCACCAGGTTGATGGTGCCGCCGGGTTCGCTCGCGCCCTGCAGCAGGCCGGACGGGCCGCGCAGCACCTCGAT
>NZ_BAAJYR010000028.1:0-27742 GCF_057546605.1 Acidovorax sp. KPB24-03
TCTGCGACAGCACGTCGCGCGTGGCGCCGCCCAGGCTGCGGTTGTTGACGAGCTGCACGCCCGCCGAGGGCGGCACGCCGTTGCCGGTGGCGAACATGTCGGCCAGCGCGGCGGGCGCCAGCGGCGTCACAGCACCTTGCGCCGTGGTCGCCGCGAAGCTGTAGCCGCACAGGTTGTCCTTCACGCTCGAACGCGAGAGCGCATTGGCAAAGGTGACCGCCACGGCGGGCACGACCTCGAAGCCGGCGAGGGACGGGTACTGCGCCACCGATTCCGCCTCCCAGCCGTAGGCCCGCAGCCGGGCCAGCGCCTGCTCGGCCAGGGCCACGGTGCTGCCGCCGGTGATGAGCCCCTGCGCGCGCAGCGCCTCGCAGCGGTTGGAGGCGATCGGCAGCGACGGGCTGGCGAAGCCCACCGCGAACGTGCTGGCGTACGGGCTGTCGCTGATGGAGGGCGCCAGCGCGGCGCAGGCCTGGTACAGCTGCGCGTAGGTGGTGTAGTCGATGAGGGTGCGGCTGTTCACGGCCACGTCGGTGGTGCCGCGGCGCACGGTGACACCGGGGTTGGCCGGCAGTTCCACCGCGGGCTCCGACACGGCCACGCCGCCGATCAGGCCCTGCGTGTCCTGCTCGGCCGCGGCGATGGCGGCGGCGCCGCCATTGGAGAGGCTGGAGGCGATGACGATCGTGTTGGACGGCTTGAAGGTGCGCAGCCGCTGCCCACCCGGCGACAGATCGCCGAAGCGTTCGTTGATGACGTAAAAGCCCATCTCCACCGCGCGCAGCGTGGCCAGGCCCCAGTCCTTCTCGGGGTTCTGCCCCGAGTGGGCGTGCTTGAACGCGAAGCGGTTGGGCGTGGCGGTATTGAACGCGGCCAGGTCGGCGGCCGACAGCCCGGCGTTGAACGCGGCGCTGGTGCCGGCCGAGGTGGCCGAGGTGCGGGTGCCGTCGATCAGCGGCACGGTGTCGGCTTGCAGGTCATGCGGGGCCGCGCCCGTGCCCTTGTCGGTGTAGGCCACGGCGCAGCCGCGCTTGAGGCCCCACTCGCCGGTGGACATGCCGCCGTAGATGCCGCGCGAGCCCGAGGCCGTCGCGGTGATGATGCAGGGCCTGGCGGGGTTGAAGGTGTCGGGCACCTGCACCATCAGCGTGACGTTCTGCCGGCCCGAGCCATCGTCGTAGTAGGCGATGGTTTCGGTGCCCGCGATCTTGCCCTCGCCCGCCGTCACGCGGCCCTGCGCATCCACGTTGGGTCCGTAGAGCGTGCCGTAGCCGCCAGCGGCCGTCATGTCCAGCAGCGCGCGGTAATTGGTATAGATGGCGTTGCGGCGCAACTCTGCCGCCGTGGGCTGGGCGCCTTCGTAGCCGGGGGCATCGGGGTCCGCCAGGCCGGTGCGGCCCAGGCCGGCGGTCAGCAGATCGTCGTCCACGCCGTCGTAGGTCGCCTGGCGCAGGCTGGCCAGGTAGGACGGGCGCACGTTGAAATCGAAGTCCACGGTGTTGCCGCCGCCGCCACCGCAGGCAACCAGGAGGGCGGCGGTCAGGGCAGCGAGGGCAATGGCGCGGGGAATGAGCGGTCGCATCGGAAATCTCCTGCAGCGGGGAAACGGAATGAAATTGTCGTGGAGAGTATGCAATGGCGGTGCGGCGCGTTGCCAATGGCGGCATCCACAAGGCGTTGCAATGTTTTCAAGTGCGGATCATGCCACGGTGAGGAATCTCACCCAAAAACAATGCGAACCATTCGCAATATCATTTAACATGCCGCCTTGAAAAACAGCGCCCTGGTGGGGAGCCCCGGGGAGAGCCTCTCCCCGGGGCGCTCGCTGCGCCTCGCTGGCCCTGCGTGGCGGCCCCTGCCGTCGCCACCGCCCCTCCCGATTGCGCCCATGCCACCACCGATCGAACCACCGTCCGACCTCCGCCCGACCCCTGGCGGCTTCTTTCCGCTGTGGGGCTGGCCCATCGCGCTGGGGGTGCTCACCGCCACCGGGCTGCTGAGCGCCCTGGTCAGCGATGGCTGGGGAGACGTCTGGTCCTGGGTGGCGCTGGGGGTGCCGGTGGCCACCATGGCCTGGTTCGGCCTTCGCCGCCGCCCGCCCCCGGCTTGAGCCCGGTCCCGATTTTCCCTGGCCCGATGCACTTGGCTCCTGGACGGACTTGTCCACGCCGCGCCGCCCCTTTCATTCATTCATTCACGCCCTTCCTGACCTTGCCCCTCCCATGCCCATGAACCAGCACACCCCCATTGCCCTGGCCGTCGCACTGGCCATCGCCACATTCGGGCTCCAGGCCAATGCCCAGGCCACGGCCACCTCGGCGGATGCCCCCACCCTGCCCACGGTGACGGTGGGCGCCAGCGCGGACGCATCGGCGCAGGGCCTGTCGCCCGCCTACCCCGGCGGCCAGGTCGCCCGCGGCGGGCGGGCCGGCATCCTGGGCACGCGCGATGCGATGGAGACGCCTTTCAGCATCACCAGCTACACCAACGAACTGATCCAGGACCGGCAGGCGCGCAGCGTGGGCGAGGTGCTGCAAAACGATGCCGGCGTGCGGCTGGCGCGCGGCTTCGGCAACTTCCAGGAAACGTATTTCATCCGCGGCTTTCTGCTGGATTCGGACGACGTGGCCTACAACGGCCTGTACAGCCTGCTGCCGCGCCAGTACATCGCAACCGAGCTCTTCGAGCGCGTGGAGCTGCTGCGCGGCGCCTCGGCGTTCCTGAACGGCGCGGCACCCAACGGCGGCGGCATCGGCGGCGCGATCAACCTGCTGCCCAAGCGCGCGCCCAACGAGCCGCTGTCGCGCGTGACCGTGGGCACGGGCTCGGGCGGGTACGGCCAGGTGTCCACCGACATCGCGCGCCGCTTCGGCCCCGACAACAGCACCGGCATCCGCCTGAATGCCGCCTACCGCGACGGCGACACCGCCGTGGACCATGAAAAGAGTCAGCTGGGCCTGGTCTCCGTGGGCCTCGACTGGCGCAGCCGCGACGTGCGCCTGTCGGGCGACATCGGCTGGCAGGACAACAAGCTCAAAGGAACGCGCACCAACGTCACCCTCAACGGCGCGAACGCCAACTTCATTCCCGCCGCGCCGGACGCCTCGGCCAACTTCTCGCAGCCCTGGACGTACTCCAACGAGCGCGACCTGTTCGGCACCTTCCGGGGCGAAGTGGACATCAGCCCCGATGTGACCGCGTGGGGCGCCTGGGGCCTGCGCCGCAGCGAAGAGTCCAACTCGCTGGCCAACCTCAGCGTGAGCAACTCGACCACCGGCGAAGGCAGCACCTACCGCTTCGACAACACCCGCAAGGACCGGGTGAACACGGGCGAGCTGGGCGTGCGCGGCAAGGCACGCACGGGCAGCGTGGGCCATGAGTGGGTGGCCTCGGCCTCGTACTTCGATGCCGAGAAAGACAACGCCTACGCGTTCGACTTTTTGAACACCCGCCCCGGCAGCCTGTATGCCTACACGCCCTACGCACAGCCCGCCTTCAGCGCGAATGCGGGCTATGGCGGCGCGCTCGCCAGCCCCAACCTGACCGGCCGCACCCGCATGACCAGTTTCGCGGTGGGCGACACGATGTCCTTCGTGCAGGACACCGTCCTCGTCACGCTGGGCCTGCGCCACCAGAAGCTCGACGTGGCCGACTATGCCTACGGCACCTCCGCCCTGACCAACCGCTACGAGCAAAGCCGCACCAGCCCCCTGGCGAGCGCCGTGTTCAAGGCCAGCAAGCAGCTGTCGCTGTACGCCAACTATGTCGAGAGCCTGAGCAAGGGCGAAACCGCGCCCGCCACGGCCAACGGCACGCCGGTGGTCAACCGCGGCGAGCAGCTGTCGCCCTACGTCGCCAAGCAAAAGGAGATCGGCCTCAAGTACGACGCTGGCCGGATCGGCGGCTCGCTGGCGCTGTTCAGCACGACCAAGCCGCGCGCCATCGTCAACGCGGCCAACGTGTTCGCCTCGTCCGGCAAGGACGCCACCAGGGCGTGGAATTCAACGTGTACGGCGAGGCCACGCGCGGCCTGCGCGTGCTCGGCGGCATGACGTGGCTGGATGCCAAGCAGCGCGAGACCGGCAATGCCGCGCTCAATGGCAACCGCGTGATCGGCGTGCCGCGCCTGCAGGCGAACCTGGGCGCGGAATGGGACGTGCCTGGCGCGCAGGGCCTGGCCCTGGACGCGCGCGTGGTGCGCACCGGCGCCACCTATGCCAACGACGCCAACACCCTGCGCGTGCCCGCCTGGACGCGCCTGGATCTGGGCGTGCGCTACGCCACCGAGTGGAGCGGCCGCCTGGTCACCCTGCGCGCCCGCGTGGACAACGCCACCGACCGCAACTACTGGGCCTCCGCCGGCGGCTACCCGGGCTCCGGCTACCTCGTGGTGGCCGCGCCCCGCACGTTCACGCTGAGCGCCAGCGTGGATTTCTGATCGCGCCGCGACGCACCCATCCATTGCCCCGACCATGCTGACTGCACGCTCCCTCAAGACCTGGACCTGGCTGCACAAGTGGAGCAGCCTGGTCTGCACCGTGTTCATGCTGCTGCTGTGCCTCACAGGCCTGCCGCTGATCTTCCACCACGAGATCGGGCACCTGCTGGGCACCGAGGTGGAAGCCCCGCCCATGCCCGCCGGCACGCCGCACGTCAGCCTGGACCGCGTGCTGGACGTGGCACGTGCACAGCACCCGGACCGCGTGGTGCAGTTCGCCTCGCAGCCCGAGGACAGCACCGACCTGTGGTTCGCCACCCTCACGCCCACGCCCGCCCCCACCGAGGATTTCCGCTCGGTGGCGGTGGATGCGCGCACCGGCGCCCTGCTGGCGCAGCCGCGCTTCGACGAGGGGTTCATGTACGTGATGTTCAAGCTGCACGTGGACCTGTTCGCGGGCCTGGCGGGCAAGCTGTTCCTGGGCTTCATGGGTTTGCTGCTGCTGGTGGCCATCGTCACGGGCGTGGTGCTGTATGCACCCTTCATGCGCAAGCTGCGCTTCGGCGAGGTGCGGCGCGAACGCTCGACGCGCGTGAAGTGGCTCGACCTGCACAACCTGCTGGGCATCGTCACGCTGGTGTGGGCCTTCGTGGTGGGCGGCACCGGCATGATCAACACTTGGGCCGATCTGCTCGTCAAATACTGGCAGTACGACGAACTGAGCGCGCTGCTGGCGCCCTACAACGGCCAGCCGATCACGCCCGTGGCCGAGCGCGCCTCGGTGCAGAAATCGCTGGACGCGGCCCTGGCCCGCGCACCGGGCACCAAGCTGTCGTTCATCGCTTTTCCGGGCACGTCGTTTTCCAGCCCGCACCACCACACGTTCTTCCTGCGCGGCAACGAGCCGCTCACGTCGCGGCTGCTGCAGCCGGTGCTGGTGGATGCCAAGACGGCGGAGGTGACCGCCGCGCCCAAACTGCCCTGGTACCTCGTGGCCCTGCTGGTGTCGCAGCCGCTGCACTTCGGCGACTACGGCGGCATGCCGATGAAGATCCTCTGGGCGCTGCTGGACATCGCCACCATCATCGTGCTGGGCAGCGGGCTCTACCTCTGGCTGGGCCGCAGGGCCGCCAGCCCGGCGACCACTTCCCCCGGAAAAACCGCCGGCGGAGAAGCCGCCCTGGCCTCCCCGCTGACGACGGCACGCGCACCGATCAAGCGGTAGCCAGGGCCAGGCGCCGCGCGGCCCACCCGCGCATCAGGCGGGGCACGACCAGCACCGCCACCACGATGACCATCAGCGTGAGCGACATGGGCCGCGTGACGAAGATCGACCAACTGCCCTCGCCGATCGAGATCGCATTGCGCATCTGCGCTTCGGCCAGGGGCCCGAGGATCATGCCCACGACGACCGGTGCGGTGGGGAAATCGAACCGGCGCATCAGCACGCCCAGCACGCCGATGCCATACAGCAGGAACAGGTCGAACGCGCTCTGGCGCATGCCGTAGGCCCCCACCGTGGCGAAGATCAGGATGCCCGCATACAGCTGGGGCTTCGGAATCTTGAGCAGCTTGACCCACAGGCCCACCATGGGCAGGTTCAGCACCAGCAGCATCACGTTGCCGATGTACAGCGAGGCGATCAGCGCCCACACCAGCGTGGCCGACGTGGTGAACAGCTGCGGGCCGGGGTTGATGCCGTAGTTCTGGAACGCGCCCAGCAGCACGGCCGTCGTGTTGGAGGTCGGGATGCCCAGCGTGAGCAGCGGGATCATCGCCGCCGTCACCGTGGCGTTGTTGGCGGCCTCGGGGCCCGCCACGCCTTCGATGGCGCCTTCCTTGCCGAACTCGGCCTTGTCATCGCCCTTGGCCAGCTTCTTCTCGGTGGCGTAGCTCAGGAAGGTCGGGATCTCCGTGCCGCCGGCGGGAATGCAGCCGAACGGCGTGCCGATCAGCGTGCCGCGCAGCCAGGCGGGAATGGAGCGCTTCCAGTCGCGCGCCGTCATGTGCACGCGCCCCATGCGGTTTTGCGTGTCCACCACCCGGCCTTCGTACATGGCGGCATACAGCACCTCGGCCACGGCGAACAGGCCCACGGCCACCAGCACGATGTCGATGCCGTCCAGCAGTTCGGGCTGGCCGGCCGTGTAGCGCGCCGCGCCGGAGATCTGGTCCATGCCGACCAGGCCGGCGGCCAGGCCCACGAACAGCGCCGTGAGGCCGCGCACCGTGCTCTTGCCCAGCACCGCGCTCACGGTGGTGAAGGCCAGCACCATCAGCATGAAATATTCCGGCGGCCCCAGGCGAACGGCGAAGTCGGCCACGTAGGGCGCGAACAGCGTCACCACCACGGTGGCGATGGTGCCGGCGACGAACGAGCCGATGGCCGCCGTGGCCAGCGCCGCACCCGCGCGCCCGCTCTTGGCCATCTTGTTGCCCTCCATGGCCGTGACCATGCTCGCCGTCTCCCCGGGCGTGTTCAGCAGGATGGAGGTGGTCGATCCGCCATACATCGCGCCGTAGTAGATGCCGGCGAAGAAGATCATCGAGGCCGTGACCTCGACCTTGGCCGTGATGGGCAGCAGCATGGCCACCGCGACGGCGGGGCCGATGCCGGGCAGCACACCCACGGCGGTGCCCAGCGCGCAGCCCACCAGGGCCCACAGGAGATTGGCCGGAGTGGCCGCGGTGGCGAAGCCCGCCAGCAATGCGTCGAAGATTTCCATCACAGCCACCCTGTTTGCGTGAGGCCCGGCAGGTTGATCGCCAGGAATTGCGTGAAAGCCCAATAGACCGGCGCCGAGATCAGCGCGCCGGTCAGCACATCCATCGCCCAGGTGCGCGCCGCACCGGCCGACGGCTGACCGGCCGCCCGGCGAAGCCCCTGCACCGCCAGCACGTAGCACAGCGTGCAGCTCAGGATGAAGCCCACCGTGGCGATCAGCGCCGCATTCAGCAGCAATCCGGCCGACACCCAGACGAACGCCACCTTGTTGGCGCGCGCGGCGCCGCCAGGCTCGTCCATGGAGCGAAAGCCGCCCGACAGTGCCTCCCACAGCAGCACCCCGCCGCACAAGGCCAGCACGCCGGCCACCAGCCAGGGCAGGAAGCTCGGACCCACGCCGCCGTAGCCCGCGTTCGAGGGAATGCTCACGGCGCCGAAGGCCAGGCCGCCCGCGATCAGCACCACGGCGGCGCCCACGGCCGCCTGCATGCGCGTGCCGGGCACCGTGCTGGGCCCGGGTTCGGGCTCGGCCAGGGAAGGGGGGGAAGAAGCGATAGGCTCCGACATGCTTGTGTCCTCGTCATCCCCCGGGGCCACCGGCACGGGGTGCATTGATTTCAGCGCTGGGGTTCGGCGGCCGCGCAGGTCACGGCGGTGCGCCACCCGGGCCGGGCGCCGCACCGCGTGGGCAACACCGGGGGTCAGACCATGCCGGCCTTGACCATCGTGGCGCGCAGGCTGGCGAACTCGGCATCGACGAACGCGCCGAACTCATCGCCGGCCAGCCATGCGGGCGTCCAGTCGTTCTTCTCCAGCGACTCGGCCCAGCTCTTGCTCTTGAGCGCCTTGGCCACCATGTCCACCAGGCCCTTGCGCTGCTCGGCCGAGATGCCCGGGGCGGCGTACACGCCGCGCCAGTTGCCGATCTCCACGTTGATGCCCTGCTCCTTGAGCGTGGGCACCGAAGAGCCCTTCAGGCGCTGGCCCGAGGTCACCGCCACCGGCACCATCTTCTTGGTGTTGATGTACTCGGCCATCTCGCTGTAGCCGCCACCGCCGATGGTCACGTTGCCGCCCAGGATGGCCGCGATCGCCTCGCCGCCTCCGCGGAACGCCACGTAGTTGATCTTGGCCGGGTCCACACCGGCTTCGCGGGCGATCATCGCCGCGGCGATGTGTTCGGTGGAGCCGCGCGAGCCGCCGCCCCACTTCACGCTGCCAGGGTCCTTCTTGAGCTGGGCGATCACGTCACCCATGGTCTTGAAGGGCGAGCTGGCCGGCAGCACGAACACGTTGTATTCGCTGGTCAGCCGAGCGATCGGCGTGGCCTGCGACAGGTTCACGGGCGGCTTGCCCGTGATGATCCCGCCCACCATCACCGAGCCCATCACCATCAGCGCGTTCGGATCGCCCTTGCTGGAGTTGACGAACTGCGCCAGGCCGATGGCGCCGGCCGCGCCGCCCTTGTTGTCGTAGGTGACGGACGAGGCCACGCCGGCGTCCTGCAGCGCGCGGCCCAGGGCACGGCCCGTGGTGTCCCAGCCGCCGCCGGGGTTGGCCGGCAGCATCATCTTGACGGCGGTGGCAGCGCGGGCCGACAGCGGCAGCGCGCCGGCCGCGGCCAGGGCCGCCAGGGATTTGAGGAAGGTGTCACGGCGCATCGTTGTCTCCTGGATTCATAGTTGTACGAACGGGCTGATGATGCGCGCCGTTCCTGTCAAACGGCTGTCCGCGCGCTCAGGGTAAACACCCATCTTCGACGCCGCTGCGAGCGGTGCTAAGGTGCCGCGCATGCAACTGCTTCTCGTGGAAGACGACCCGGCCATGCAGGCCACGCTGCAACGCTCCCTGACCCGCCGCGGCATGGAGGTCACGGCCCTCGGCGACGGCCGCGCCGCCCTCGCGCAATGGACCGCGCGTGCCCCGGATGCCGTCGTGCTGGACCTCACCCTGCCCGGCCTCGACGGCCTGCAGGTGCTGCAGCAGGCGCGTGCCAAGGGGCTGCGCACCCCGGTGCTGCTGCTCACCGCACGCGGCACCGTGGGAGACCGCGTGCTGGGCCTGAACGCCGGCGCCGACGACTACCTGCCCAAGCCCTTCGACCTGGACGAACTGGAGGCGCGGCTGCGCGCGCTGGTGCGCCGGACCGGCGAGGCACCTGAAGCCAAATCGGCCTCCAGCACAATCAACATCGCAGCAGTGCGCTATGAAAAAGATAGCGGCGCCATCTACCTGGGCAACGAGGTCATGGAGTTCACCCCGCGCGAACTGGCCCTCATGCACGCCCTGCTCGCCAAGCCCGGCCATGCGGTGACCAAGGAGCGCCTGTACGAACTGGTCTTTCCCGGACAGCTCGACGTGCAGTACGAGGCCATCGAGGTCGTCGTCTACCGCCTGCGCAAGAAGCTGGTGGGCACCGGCCTCACGCTCATGACCCTGCGGGGGCTGGGCTACCTGCTCAAGGCCGATGCATGAAGCGCGCCGACGCGCGCCCCCGCACGCGATCGCTGCGCCGGCAACTGCTGGTGGGCATCCTGGTGCCCGCCTCGCTGTTCATCGCCTACAACACCCACAGCCTGTACCGGCAGACACTGGCCTCGCTGCACACCGCCTATGACCGCACGCTGCTCGCCTCGGCCAAGAGCATCAGCGAGCAGATCGACGTGACCGGCTACGACGACGCGGCCCAGCTGCGTGCCATCGTTCCGTACTCTGCGCTGGAGGCTTTCGAGGCAGACAACCAGAGTCGCATGTTCTACCGTGTGTCCAACCTGCACGGCGGACTCGTATCGGGGTTTGCCGAGTTGCCGTTCTGGCACGGCAGCATTCCTGCCCGCCCGCCCTATGCCGCGCTGGTGGACTTCTACGACGACCAGTTCCGCGGCCGCCCCGTGCGCGTGGCCGTGCTGCTGCAGCCCGTCGCCACGCCCCAGGGCCGCGGCATGGCCGTGATCCAGGTGGCGGAAACGCTGGAGTTGCGCCAGACCCTGGCCCTGCAGATCCTGTGGACCACGCTGGCGCGGCAGGCACTGCTGGTGGTGGCCATCGGCGTCATCGTGGTGCTGGTGGTGCAACAGGCCACGCGCCCTGTGCGGCAGCTCAGCGCGCGACTGCAGAATCGGCCCGAGGACGACCTGCGCCCCATCTCCGCGCCATCCGCGCCGCGCGAACTGCAGCCGCTCATCGACGCCACCAACCACGTCATGCTGCGGTTGTCGTACCTGCTGGCGCACCAGAAACGCTTCGTGCGCGATGCCTCGCACCAGTTGCGCACGCCGCTGGCCGTGCTCAAGACCCAGGTGCAGTCCGCGCTGCGTGGCGACGCGCCCCCGGAGCAGGCGCTGCATGAGATCAGCGACACCGTCGAGCGCGCCACCCAGTTGGCCAACCAGATGCTCGCGCTGGCCAAGGTCGAGCAACTGCGCCAGCAAAGCGCCCCACCCGTCACCCGGCTGGATGACGAACTGCGGGCGATCGCCCTGGAACTGTCGCCCCTCATCGCCCAGCGCGACCTGGACTTCGGCATCCACACCGACCCCGCCCCCGTGCAGGCGCACGAATGGATGCTGCGCGAACTCACCCGCAATCTGCTGCACAACGCGATCCGACATACACCGGTGTCCGGCATGTTGTCGGTCGAACTGCGCACGGACGGGCGCCACGTGGCGCTGACCGTGGCCGACAGCGGCCCGGGCATCGATGCCGAGTTGGCGCAGCGCCTGTTCCAGCCGTTCTCGGCCGGCGACGTGCGCACCGGCTCCGGCCTGGGACTGGCCATCTGCCAGGAGATCGTGCAGGCGCTGGACGGACAGATCGAACTGTCCAACCGGATGGACGGCGCACGGGTTGTCGGGCTGGATGCGGTGGTGCGCCTTCCGTTGGCATCGGCCGACAATCCGCCGCCCGCCGATCGGAAGAAAATGGCCGCATGAACGCTCCCGAATCAATGCGCCTGGACAAATGGCTGTGGTGTGCCCGCTTCTATAAAACCCGCTCGCTGGCCGTGGAAGAGATCGGCAAAGGCCGCGTGACCGTCAATGGCCAGGCGGCCAAGGCAGCCCGAGAACTGCGGGCCGGCGATACCGTCGACCTGCGCCAGGGCCCCACGCATCGGACCGTGCGGGTGCGCGCACTGAGCGGTATGCGTGGCCCCGCGCCCGTGGCACAACTGCTTTATGAAGAAACGGTGGAAAGCATCGCCGCCCGTGAAAACGCCGCGGAGCAGCGCCGCCTGGCGCCCGAACCCGCCGCCAGCCTGCACGAAGGCCGGCCGACCAAGCGGGATCGCCGCAGCATCGATCAGGCGCGTGATTGGGGCAGCCGCTGGAGCGCGTCGGCCGACGATTGACCGGTGGCTTCCTGGCGCCATGCCGAGGAAACCTACTGCGCCAAAAGAAATGCCCGCACAGGGGCGGGCAAAGTCGGGCAGGCATTGCGGCCTGGTCACAGCCCGAATTCCTTAGGGGAGGCGATGCCCCGTCCGGTGGAATCCATTTTGAGCACGACCCTTACTCTCCGCTGACAGCACAAAAAAGAATGCCCGCACGAGGCGGGCAAAACTTGCTAAAGAGCAAGAAAGGGAGGTGTCGGCTGGAGGTGCCGACGGGATGAATCATAACGCGCTCATGCATAAAAAAAAGCAAGTCTATCGTTTCGCCTGTCGGAATTTGAGAAATATGCTAATCCTGGCTTCATAGCCTCGCAAATCAATGCACCGTCGACACGACTTTTGTCAACTGCGCTGATTTGCCGCCAGGAATGAGCAGAGCGCTCCAGATTTATCGAATTGTCACAAAAGAAGCAGATGGTTTCACAAAGCCATGCATGCCTGACTTTCGACTCAGGTTTCTCCTACGCACTGTTTCGTGGTGAAAGCGCAACCTTGAATGCACAGAAGGCGTTTCAAGTGCATTTGTTTGTTCACCAGAGAGACCCAAGGAAACAGCGATGCCCATTGACCATTCTTCGGAGGACGAATGAAGTCGGCAGCCAATCGAAACATGGGTTCATTCCGCCAAGCCATGAAAGGTGAACTGCTGGCCCACCATCCGAGCAAAACGCAGGCGCGTTGAACCTCTTTTTTTTATTCCACTGAATGAAGCCGGGCCAAGAGGCTCAAGCCATTGCAGCAACCCCACTCCATACCATGGACAACTATCCGGCAAGGAGCGCGAAACATCGCGGCCTCATGCAACAGTTCACTCCCTTGAACCTCTCCACCGACTGGGCGGAGTACAACGTGGTCAAAGCCCGTGGCATCCGAATCGTGGCCTTGTCCGGCCAAGCCGCTTACTCGGCCAACGGCTACACGGTACAGAACGCGGCCGGCTGCATCGAGATCACCGGGGGAAAAGTTGGTGTGCACGGCACCATGCTGATGATCGGATTCACCCTGGATGCAGCTGTGCCGCCGCCTGCGTTCGAAATTCTGTCGGGCGATGCGATCGGCATGATGACACTTCCGGCCCATTGTTTTGCCGCCTATGCCGCGATTGCAAACACCACCGGCGCGCACTTTCGCATTGGCGCGGATGGGATGCTCAATGCCTTGGCAACGGACGCGGCCTCGCTATACCTGACATCTGCCACCTGATGAATTTTCGGTCGCTGAAAACTTTTGAAAGCCAGCGGTCAATTGGTGGAGTTGACATGCGCTGGCCTCACTTACCGCATCTCACAGGGTGTATCGGGCCCCTCGAACTATCATCGTGTCGCCTGGCCAGGTGACGGGGTCTCAGGCCAACGCCGTGTCCACTCGCGGTGAAGGCGTTTGTGCTCAGCGCGCGCGCGTCGGGTGCACTCACCCTGTCTTTTTTTTGTGGTTGGAGAAAGCAGCTCCACAATGCAAGGCTTCAACCACTCTCCACTCCATTTCGATGCGCGAACAACTGACAGCACGGCTTGCACAGCTCAAGAGCGAGCTTTCTGCGGGCGAACAGCAACTCCGGCAATTGGAAGCACGGCAATCTGAACTCAGCCATACCCTGATGCGCATCCGCGGAGCGATCCAGGTTCTGGAGGAGTTGGAACAGGAAACCGCCCCCCGGAGCGACTGAGCACAACGACGCCAACACGCTCTGCGCGCCTACAGAGCCGCCCATTACCAGTGAACAGGCCACCGATTGATGGTGGTTGCCCATGGGGTTCAGATGCGCGCCGAGTCAGCGCGGCACAACGGTATTGGGGGTCTTGCCCGCGTCATGCGTCGGTTGCTCATCGGCTGACGGGGCATCGGGCTCGACCAGACTGCCCGCAGCAGCCCCGCCCAACGCGCCCGCCACAGCACCGACAGTGCCGCCTACAAACACGCCGACAGGCCCTGCCACCGCTGCACCAACGGCCGCGCCTGCGGCCGTACCAGCCATGACACCGCCGCCCATCAGCGAAGATTTCGATTCGCGCTCGGCCTCTTCAGGCGACAGCGCATATTGGGCGGCCACGGCCGGGTCCTGCGAAGGAATGCCGTGACCGGGACGGGCCTGCTCGGCCAGGTCAGAGCCGGCAGGTCTTGTTTCAGCCAGGGGCGTATGGGATGCGTTCATGGTGGGCTCCTTTGAGGTGGTCGCTTCGCAGGCGAAATGCCCGCTGCCATTCCGTTGTAAAGAGCCCGTCCCCCACGCCTCGCCGTCCCGAACACCGAGTGGATGTCGGACGACACGCAATCGCGGCAAATCACTTGACTCAGGTCAGTTCTGGCTGCGCATGCGCTCGACGCGCAGTATTTACCCAGCTCCTGAACTGTACCCAAAGCCGCTGTAGTACCACTCTTTCGAATCCATTCCGTGAGCGCGCGAGCCGAACGGCCTTATGGGCTGAGCGTTGCGCAATGGGCGACGACGTCGCCCTCCCACCGGAACGAAAAAACCGCGTCAGTTCAGCAGAACGGGCTTTTCCGGCAATGGCAAAGTGCAGTACCAGTGGTAAGTTAGCACCTTCAAATTGCACCCCGCAGTGGTGCCGTTCAAGCTGTACCCCGACAGTCCAACCAGCCGGCCGTCGGCCGTTCCTTCAGGCGGATGGGAGTCGAACCCACTATTCCCAGGGCTTCCGGCGAGAAAGCTCTGCCCGTTATCAGCCGTGAAGCCCAACGCGTTGATCAAAGTGGAAGAGCGACCTTTTGAGTTAATGATGCTCTGGCCAGCGGCCAGTGTGACCTCGAACGGGGCGGCATTCGTATCACCAGTGCGGCCCTGCACACCGGTGGAGGTGCCGTCTATAAACACCTCCAACGAATCGATCAGGTCACCCGCGCGCACTCGCACCTGAGTGATCTGCTTGCCATCATCCGCTACCGCGCTGAACCTCGCACTTTCCTGAAAATCGCCGTATGGCCCATCCAGATAAACCACTTCAGGCGCTCGAATGGGTGTGACATTGTCGGGATTAGCCCAACTCCAGAGCTGAGTCTGAGCGGTGTTCTGATCGATCTGCCAAGCCAATTTGTTTGTCACCACCTCAGTGTGCTTGGCTGCCGCGTACTCGGCACGCCTCTTGGCTCCACCGCTGTATTCCTCTACACCTCGCCATCCACTGTAAGTGTCGTACGGCGTCCACTTATCGACGGTGATCGAGCTATTGTCCTGCAGCTTGATCATGGTTGCCCGCAGCGCCAGCAGCTCAGCACGTGCTGCGGCGATGGCCGCTTGGTATGCATCAATCTTCTCCTGCAACCGGCGTACTCGTTTAGCGCGTTCATCAGGGCTAAGCGGGTCACCAAATATTTCCTCATGGAACAGGATTTCCTCCCGCATGGTGAGCAACATGATCGAGCCGAAGGGCAAAGAGAACTTGAGGGTTTTCTGAGGATCCTCCACGTCAAGAAAACTCGGCTCCAGGAAATCCAGCGTGTTAATCAGCGCTGTGAAATTTCCTGCACGCTCCGATTCTGTCGACTCCACATAGTTGCGCATCACGTTGTAGAGGCCTTGCAGCTTAATGGTGAGGTCTTTATCGATAAGCTGGTCATACACCGTGCCGACCACCTGACTGATGTAGTTTTGAAAGCTGGCCCAAGCCTGCTCTTTGTTGGTTCGGGGATCGGGCCAAAGACCGTACACCATGGTCTTGAGCGCAGCGCCCACGACGGGGACCAGCATCAACGCCGAGCCGAGAGCCGTGCGGAAGAAGTTGTTGATGGTAGAGGCTGAGACCACACCGTCGTTGTCCTCAACGGCCCAGGTCACCGTTGTCGGTGCAGGAAAGGACGCCGGTTGGTAATCGTAGAGCTTGAAGCTGTCGATAGTGCCGCCCATTCCGTACGCGTCCAAGTCTTCAATCGTCTGGTTGGGATAGAAATAGGCCGTCTTGCCGCCGTAATCATCATCTTTGAATACCTGAATCCACGCTCTCGAGCCTAGTACAAGGGAATCGGTTTCGTCGCCCCCCTTTTCGCCCGTCGAGAATATGTAATCGTTCAGATCTGACACCTCTAGCGGACCGTCGAAACGCTTCGTTCCGCCGCTCATTTTTTCTCCGTCGTAGAACTGCACCCAGCAACCGTCAGTAGCCATTGGTTTCTCCCTTTTAGATAGAGCGCTTTCGCGAGTGGTGACCCCCCGATTTTCTTAACCGGATGCGTCACTAACGATCATGTAGAGGGGTCATGGATACAGGGAGGAATCAGCACGGGCACAGTGTCCAGGTCATGTGGCGCGACTATGCGAAATGGATTCCGAATGCTGCCAAAGCGTCCAACCTTGCCGCCGGGAACCTATCGCTTGGGGTGTCGCCAACTCACACCAAACACTCGATCCAGGTTCAATTCAGGTCGCCGATGTGCGGCCCAACGCACCAAAGAGAAAAGCCCCAAGTGAATCAATCACTTGGGGCTTTTGCATCTGGCGGAAACGGAGGGACAATGAATTCCCAACCGAAAACCCAGCAAAATCAAGGACTTAGCAGCGTTTAAAATCTAAATTTTGCTACCAAAACTGCTACCAGTCAAGCAATAAAAAAGCCCCATTCAAGGGGCTTTCTCATTTTGCTCAGGCTAACAGCTTCTCTACCACAAGAAAGGATTTTGAGCTAAAAATATAATAATGGAAAATAAATCAAATGTCAAGTTTTGTGCCTGAAAATTATAAAGAAAAACTCGATTTGTCCATATTATAAGAGCCAAACCAAAAACCAAACCATGGAAACCCGCGCCAGTATTGGGTTTCAAGGCATACCCAAACCAACACCTAAAAGTCGATTTGTCAAGGCCAAACCAACGAAACCCAATATTGGCGCGGCTTGCAAGCCGATGCCAAACCAAACCGGTCTATTAATGATACATCATTGATGACAACTAGGTATTACGAGTAAGCAAAACTATTGTTGTGACGAGAATATGCAGATTCACTCTATCTAAACTTAAGAAAACAAAATGGCGAATTTTTTAAAACTTGACATTTTTTATTTTCTCTGCTATTTTGAAAATACCACGGTTAGGATTCAAAATGGCATCGGAATACATTAACATCGAAGTCGAAGTCTTCAAAAAACTTCACAGCAAAAATATCACAGAGTATGACCGGAAGGTCTACGGCACATTATGTGCCCATGCGACCTTTAAGCACCGAGTATGGGGTGTTTACTCCCGTCAGACTTACTACACGTTAGCCAAGGCGGTAGAAGAGCTTACAAATGACCGCAAGCAGATAGATCATCTACAAAGATCGGTGCGTAGGCTTGAAGTCGCTGGACTAGTTAAGGTGTTATTCCAAAGTAAAGACGTTGAAAAAGCCTCAAAGAAAAAGATTGAGCCAGATCATAAGGAACTCATCATCTCGTTAGACTCTACTGCTACCCTGCAATCTCTTTGCAATGCGATAGAGCAGAATATTGATGACTTCAATATTCATGCCAAACGAATCAAAGAGCTAGAAGATAATATCGGTGTCAAGCTCAACATCGTGAAGAAAATTGCTACAAAGTTCGTAGCAATCAATAATGCTGAGCTTGACGAAGATGAGAAAATCGCAGGTGAATTATTTCCGGGTCAGCTCCAAGTAGTTCCAGACACTGCCTTAATTTCCCTCACAATGGAATCGGCCAGTGCAGGCTTCAAGTATTTTCCAAGGCGAACTTCTGTCCCGCGAGATGTAGCATAAATATACGAAGTCTTGTGGTCACTCATAGTGCCCAAATGGGTGATTTCACTAAATGGCAGTCGTACTGAATCACACTCCAACCCAACGCCAGGACGGAGTTTGATTGTGTGTGAGGTGGTGAAGAACCACCAGAACACAAAAAACCAAAGCATCAACGATACCAAGAACCAAGCGATAGCAATCCCACCGTTTGGATTCTTCACCATTGAGAACAGAGGCGTGGTCACTACGCATGCAGCTGGAAAAAGTACCAAGGACAAGATGAGTCCTGGCCCGGCTGTATCTTGGCCAAACCGTTTGCCTTCAAATTTGAGGTCGATAGACCCATCTTCGTTCGTTACACGTTCATAGGCCTTCTGAACATTGCTTTCCATAGCTTCCTCATAGGTAGGTAATTCAGGTTGAACCTCTCAACCTGATGGCCTCATCCTACTCAAAAAAGGTCAATTCGACCTATTCCAATCTGGCCTATAGCGTGGATGGATGATTCAGTCCATCTACCATGGTCGTTACGTTGCGTTACGGCAACATATGAAGGAGCTTAGGAAGGGAGCTGGCTTGACCCAAGTACAGCTTGCAGAGAGGCTATCTCTGGACCAATCCTATGTGTCCAAGATAGAGAGAGGGGAGCGCTATGTGGATGTGCTGCTGTACATCGATTGGTGCAAAGCATGCGAAATAGAGCCGATGACTGCTATTAAATCACTTGAATGCTTCTTGCCTGAAAATATTCTAACGGGAAAATAAATGTGTAAGCCGTCTCTTGCAAAAAAAGATTCCTTAATTATATCTGCTGGTATTTTTCTTGAAGCTCTGGCACTTTTGTTGGTGCTGGTCTTCAGAAAAAATACCGATTTAATGATGCTCATTGTCGGAGCGACACCATCGGTAATAGGTTTCTTAATGGGTTTTGCTAGTGCTCAACTGGCTTATCGATGGAACTTCATATTGTTTGGTGCGAATGTCGCGGTTTTGATATTGGGCGCCTATCTGATCGGTATGTTTTAATTAATTTTGCTTTGTGAAGAAAAACCAAAGCATAACCCACACCGCTAGTTGGGATATAAAATATAAACATCGCGCTATAATATATTTATTCATCATAATCACCTTTTCTCGGTATTTATCTAAAAATAAATCACTTGTCAAGTTTTATTTTTCTCCCGGATTGATTGGCGCCCGTGTTTTCAATCGTTTGGGTGCATTCGAGTTCGGCAATTTTCTTGGCCTGTGAGGTGATAACTGACTTTTGGAGCCTATTCTCAGCTTGTAACTCTGCTATCGTTTTTAATCCTTTGCCGTAGTGCATTTGCTTTGCAAGTGCCTCGGCAATTTCTTTTTCTGCACGTTCCTTCAAACGGTCCAAGACCGCATATTCCTTCTCTCTATTAGCCTTCGTGACCTTCTTCAAAGCCACATTGTTCTTAACCAGGATTTGAAGTCTAGGGTAAACCCTAGATAAAAAACAGTTCTTTAACCTGGGTCTTGGTATTCAAAAGACCCAGGTCTTTCACGAAATCGGCTACCAGCTCATCAATAATCTTCTTGTAGTCATCGGTCTCAGCCTGTTTCACTCTCTCGGTAAACTCCCGGTTGCTTATTTTTTTCAGCAGTACTGCCTTTTATGGGTCTTTTCAAACCCAAGTGTGCATTAGCTTTGGCGTGAGCTGTCACAAACTTCTTCCAGAAGTTTGGGTTCCAACGGTTAGCGTTCAAAGAGGTTACGGTGCGCTCCTGCGTACCGTACTGGTTTTTGTATTTCAGGGTCTTGGTTTCTTCTGGAGATAGCATCAAATGGATGTGTGGGGTCTTCTCATCGAGATGAAGCACTGCAAACTTTATAGCGTCAGGTCCAAGCTGGCGCCCAACAAAATCCATCTGCACGGCTACCCACTCATCTAGCTTCTTTCTCGTTTCTGGGGTGATTGCACCATTTTGGTGCCAATTATCACCCCAAAACTCAGGACTGGTGGTTATCACCATGTCAATCAGCAAGACACTATCTTCTTTAATTGCTATCTCTCTATCCTTCCAATGGGTCTGCAAGGCTTTTAAAACGCTCTTAGCACTCCGGGTATTGACATTCAGAGGATTTGCTAATACTTTGTTTAAATGCCTTCTAGCAGAGTCTATCCTTTTCTTATCAGCGACAGATAAATACTGTCTCAAATTGTGCTTTGCCATTATGGTTATTTTTGCTTTTTCTTTCACCTTTTGGAATTGTGCGATGCAATGCATTAGATGCCTTTCTTATTGTTATTGTTAGTAGCTCTTCTGTTATATTTAAGCAGAAAACCATGGCAAGTCAAATTATTACCGCACGGTAATATTTTGGGTTGCCATTACTTAAAATGGCAACCCTCCTCATAACTGCGTTACTCGTCTGGGTTCCCACCGAAAAAACTGGCGTTTTTCCTTTTTAAGCAACCCTGCCATTCGCTTTTGAACAGCCTTCAAATCCCCATATTTCTAGTGGCTTTTCTCAAAATAACTGAGGCTTTCCATTCGCCATTATTAATACTTTCCGGCCATAAAAAAAAAGCTCCCGAAGGAGCTTTGTTTTACTGTCCGGCCTAGCGTTACTGCTACTGTTACATCTGCAATTTCACTGGTAGAGCTTCTCAAAAATCCTTCGTTGAGCTTGCGCTACAACCTCAAAAAGTGCATCCACAGTGTAAGGTTTAGTGTAGTAGTTTACGTTAGTGTTATCCAGCTCGTGTCCAAAAAAATTGGCTCCGAGCTTCTAATGCCACGCCAGCTTTTGCATAGTAGTCGTTCGCATATTTACGCAACGAATGAAATACCAGCTTGCGATTTTTAAGCCCCAGTTCTTCTAATCTGCGTGTGAATTTCTTACCTACTGCGTTACCTTTACCACGCCCAGCCAGTTCACTGTATTTGAAAATCGGCCCGGTTTTCGTTGCAATATAGGCCTGAAAACCTGAGTTCAGTAGCTCGGGAATTACAGGAACATCACGTTTACCATTGGCTGTTTTATCATCTCGAATTCTCAAAAACCAGGTTTCAGACTCTGTTTTTTGAATGTCATTTTTACACAAGCTTGTAATAGCACCGATACGCAAACCAGTAACCACAGCAATCAAGCACGCATAGTAATAGTCTGGGTCTTTGATTTTCTGGGGGCCAAAATAGCTCTTTGCATAGACTGCCACGATATCAGCATCATCGAAAATATCGTAGCCTGCTGCCATCTTCTGTGCCTTCGTTATCACTTTGAGACTTACAGGATTCTCACCTTTAAGGTAGCTGTACTCCCTTGCAAAATTGAACACTGCTTTGAGCAGGTTAATTTTCGTTTGGACAGTTTGAAGAGCTAAACCTTCGATTTTCAGCTTCTCAGCGAACCGAGTTACATCGACCTTCAAAATCTGGTCAATCGTCTTCCTTTTACCCACAAAGGTGGCAAACTGCAAGGCCGTGTTCTGCACCGCAGACACTGACCCCGTAGCTAGTTGCTTCATTTGCAAATAGCGATTCAATAGCTCTGTGACTGTAAGGCCGTTAGGCGAATGAACAGGGACCTGTTCAAAGGGTACAGCCGCAGGCTGAATATTCTGCGCAGCACTGGTAACACCTTTCAAAGCTGCAATAGCTTCCAAGGCCCTTTGGTGGTCTTCCAAGGTGTCAGCCTTCACTCTCACCCCATTCACTTCAACTTCATAGCGCCTAAGGGCACTGCTATCAAAATTAAAATCCGATAGGGTGGGCTTGCTCATCTGGATCACTCGTAAAAATTCAAGTGCTCGCAGTCTAGCAATGACCGGATCGGAGGTGTGAAGTGAACGTTTGACCTGTTTGCCGCACACGCGTGTGTGTAGGTAGTAGGTCTGGCCACGAAGATAGACAGGCAGTGTGAGCACTTGGGTTGCTACCAAAAGTGCTACCGGTCCAAAGAAGAAAACCTAGCTAAATCGTTGATCTAGCTAGGTTTTTTCATTGTGGCGGAAACGGAGGGATTCGAACCCTCGATGAGGCTCTACACCCCATACTCCCTTAGCAGGGGAGCACCTTCGGCCACTCGGTCACGTTTCCAATCCGGCTATTATGCCTCAGATTGAAGGCGTTTTTGCCTCGTCAAGCAGGCGACTGGTCCAGTTCGAACGCCTTGTGCAGCGTGCGCACTGCCAGTTCCACGTACTTCTCGTCGATCACGACGGAGGTCTTGATTTCGGAGGTCGAGATCATCTGGATGTTGATGCCCTCTTCGCTCAGCACGCGGAACATCTTGGCGGCCACGCCCACGTGGCTGCGCATGCCGATGCCGACGATGCTGACCTTGCAGATCTTGGCGTCGCCCACCACTTCCTGCGCGCCCAATGCGGGAACGACCTTTTCCTTGAGCAAGTCAATCGTGCGCGCGTAGTCGGAGCGGTTCACGGTGAAGCTGAAGTCCGTTTTGCCGTCCTTGCTCAGGTTCTGGATGATCACGTCGACATCGATGTTCGCATCGGCCACGGCGCCCAGGATCTGGTAGGCGATGCCGGGCTTGTCGGGCACGCCGAGCACGGAGATCTTGGCCTCGTCGCGGTTGAATGCGATGCCGGATACAACGGCTTGTTCCATTTTTTCGTCTTCCTCAAAAGTGATCAGCGTGCCGGAGCGGGCTTCTTCGTTGATGTCGATGTCCCAGGGCGTGAAGCTGGACAGCACGCGCAGGGGCACCTTGTATTTGCCGGCGAATTCGACCGAGCGGATCTGGAGCACCTTGCTGCCCAGGCTGGCCATCTCCAGCATTTCCTCGAAGCTCACGGTGGCCAGGCGGCGCGCCTCCTGCACCACGCGCGGATCGGTCGTGTACACGCCGTCCACATCGGTGTAGATCAGGCATTCGGCCGCCTTCATGGCGGCGGCCACCGCCACGGCAGAGGTATCGGAGCCGCCCCGGCCGAGCGTGGTGATGTGGCCGTGCTCGTCGATGCCCTGGAAGCCCGTCACGATCACGACCTTGCCGGCGGACAGGTCGGCACGCACGCGCTGGTCGTCGATGGATTCGATGCGGGCCTTGGTGTAGGCGCTGTTGGTGCGGATCGGCACCTGCCAGCCGGCGTAGCTCACCGACTCCATGCCTTCGGACTGCAGCGCGATCGCCAGCAGCGCGGAAGACGCCTGTTCTCCGGTGGAGGCCAGCATGTCGAGTTCACGGTGGTAGGCGGACGTGGCGCGCGAAGGGGCCAGGTCCTTGGCCAGCCCGAGCAGGCGGTTGGTTTCGCCACTCATGGCGCTGGGCACCACCACCATCTGGTGGCCGGCCCGCGCCCATTTGGCCACGCGCTTGGCGACGTTGCGGATGCGCTCCGTGGAGCCCATCGACGTGCCGCCGTATTTATGAACGATCAGTGCCATTGGATATCTGGAATGACGAAACGCAAGACGGCGCAGGGAAAGGAGAAAAATTGTTCTGGCGCGCGCCGTTTTTCGTGCAGGGATGGGGACCAAAACCTAGGAATTGTACCAACCGAGCACCTGGGCTTCGCGCACGGCGAAGCCGCGGCCGACCTTGATGCGGATGCGATGCCCCCGCGTGGTGCATGCGGCGATCTGGTCCAGCAGTTCGGCCAGTTGGGCCGCGGCCGGCGTGGTGCCGTGCACGCTGCGCAACCAGTGGCGCAGCACGTTGGCCTGCCGAGCCCGGCTCAGCGACTGCAAGGCCGCCAGCCGCGGCGGCACGCCCACGGCGGCCAGATCGGCCTCGGCCAGTTCCTGCAGCAGTTCGCTGGCCTGCGCGGCATGCTCGGCGCTGCGGGCGAAGGTGTCGCGGAACTGGGGAAAAGCGGCATCGAGCGCTGGCAGCAGCCGGTGGCGGATCCGGTTGCGCGTGTAGTGCTCGTCGCCATTGGTGGGGTCTTCCACCCACGCCTGGCCCCGCGCCACCAGCCAGGCGCGCACGTCGGCGCCAGCCACCCGCAGCAGGGGCCGATGCCAGTCGAGGCCATCGCGCTGCCAGTGCGCAGGCATGGACGCCAGACCCGGCACGCCAGCGCCCCGCGACAGCGCCAGCAGCAGGGTTTCGACCTGGTCGTCGGCGTGCTGGGCCAATGCTATTGTTTTTATAGCGGTATGCCCTAGTGTTACTTGCGCCAGACCCGCAAAAGCCTCGTACCGCATCCGGCGGGCGGTGTCTTCCGGGCTTTGGCCCGGCGCGGGACGTGCGTTCACGCGCGCCACCTGGAGCGGCACGCCCTGGCGCTGGCACAGGTCCGCGCAGTGGCGCTCGAAGCCATCGGCCGCCGCCTGCAGCCCATGGTGCACATGGAACGCATGCACCTGGCCGGGCCACCGCCCTGCGCAGGCCAGCAGCAGCGCGGTGGAGTCGCCCCGCCGCTCAGCCCCACGGCCAGCGGCAGGGCCGGTGCGAAGGCCGCCATGGCGGCGTCGAAGGATTGCGTCATGCCAAAGGGACGTTTCAAAGGGCTGTGATGGCGGCGACTTCCATGCAAAACGGCCCCGAAGGGCCGCTGGGTTCATGGCATGGGGCGTGGTGCCGGAGCCCTG
The DNA here is from genome assembly GCF_057546605.1 of Acidovorax sp. KPB24-03. NCBI lineage: Bacteria > Pseudomonadati > Pseudomonadota > Betaproteobacteria > Burkholderiales > Comamonadaceae > Acidovorax > Acidovorax sp. KPB24-03. The sequence continues at coordinate 23,771 of NZ_BAAJYR010000028.1, forward strand.
TGCTTCAGCGCGTCTCGGCCTTGGTGTCGGTGAATCGGCCGTAGCTTTGCAGGCGCTCGTAGCGGCGGTCCAGCAGTTCCTTGGGCTTGAGATCGGCCAGTTGGCGGAAGGCATCGCCCAGGGCGCGCTTGAGGAAGGCGGCCATCTGCTTGTGGTCGCGGTGGGCGCCGCCCACGGGCTCGCTCACGATCTTGTCCACGAGGCCCAGGGCCTTGAGGCGGTGGGCCGTGATGCCCATGGCATCGGCCGCGTCCTGCGCCTTGTCGCTGGTCTTCCAGAGGATGGAGGCACAGCCTTCGGGGCTGATCACCGAGTAGATGGAGTACTGCAGCATCACCACCTGGTCAGCCACGCTGATGGCCAGCGCGCCGCCGGAGCCGCCCTCGCCGATCACGGTGGTGATGATGGGCACTTCCAGTTGCGCCATCTCGAAGATATTGCGGCCGATGGCCTCGGACTGGCCGCGTTCTTCGGCATCGATGCCGGGATAGGCGCCAGGCGTGTCCACGAAGGTGAACACCGGCAGCTTGAACTTCTCGGCCGTCTTCATGAGGCGCAGGGCCTTGCGGTAGCCCTCGGGGCGGCTCATGCCGAAGTTGCGCGCGGCGCGCTCCTTGGTGTCGCGGCCCTTCTGGTGGCCCAGCACCATGCAGGCATGCCCGTTGAAGCGGGCCAGGCCCCCCACGATGGACAGGTCATCGGCGAAGTGGCGGTCGCCGTGCAGCTCGACGAAGTCGGTGAAGATGTCGCGCACGTAGTCGAGCGTGTAGGGACGCTCGGGATGGCGGGCGATCTTGGTGATCTGCCAGGGCGACAGATCGCTGTAGATGTCTTTGGTGAGCTGGTGGCTCTTCTTGCTGAGCTGGTCGATCTCTTCCGAAATATCGACGGCGCTTTCGGTCTGCACGTAGCGCAGTTCTTCGATTTTTCCTTCGAGCTCGGCAATCGGCTGCTCGAAATCCAGAAAGGTTTTTTTCGCCAACGTAATTCTCCTTGGGCTCCTCGCCCTGTTCAGGCCAGCACCACGGGCACGGACGCAGCATCGGTTGCCGCGCCCTCCCGCGAGGGCGTCAATAGTCCACCGGCAACGGGGCGAGCGACCGCCAAATATACCAACTCGCCACGCTGCACCAGGGCTTCCAGGCCTCTGCCACTTCGCGGGCATCGCTGCGGCTCACGGGATCACCCGAAAAATAGTGCTGGCTGATGCCCTGGATCAGGGTGGCATCGTCCAGCGGCATGACGTTGGGGCGGGCCAGGTGGAAGATGAGGAACATGTCCGCCGTCCAGCGGCCGATGCCGCGGATGGCGATCAGCTCCTCCGTGATGGCCTCGTCGTCCATCGCATCCCAGTCCTTGACGTGCAGCTTGCCGGTATCGAAGTGCAGCGCCAGATCGACCAGATAGTCCACCTTGCGCGCGGACAGGCCTGCGCCGCGCATGTCGTCCACCTTGAGCTTGAGCACGCTGGCCGGCGTCATGGTGCGCGGCAGGGCCGCGAAACGGTCCCATACCTTCTGCGCTGACGCCACCGACACCTGCTGGCCGACGATGCTGCGCGCCAGCGTGGTGAACGCATCGCCGCGCTGGCGCAGGGCCACATCGCCCAGTTGCGGGATGAGCCGCTTCATCACGCGGTCTTTCTTGACGAGGTGCTTGCAAGCCTCGGCCCAATACGCGGGCGCGATCAGTTGCGGCCCGTCATGGGCTGTCTTTTTCGTCGCAGCCACCGCTTATCCCGCCCGCACCAGAAATTTCACCGGCGCCAAAGGCCGCTTCATCCAGGAACCGCTCACTGCGCAGCCTCCCAGGTCGTGCCGGCGGCGGAGTCCTTGAGGACGATGCCCTGCTCCAGCAGCGCCTTGCGGATGCGGTCGGCCTCGGCGAAGTCCTTCGCGGCCTTGGCGGCGGCGCGCGCGGCGATCTGCGCCTGGATGGCGGCTTCGTCCAGCGTGGCGCCGGCCTTCAGGAAGGCTTGCGGATCGCCCTGCAGCAGGCCCAGGCAACTGGCCAGCGCCTTCAGCAGTCCGGCGGTCTGCGGCGAATGCGTGCGGTTGACCTCGCCGGCCAGATCGAACAGCACGGCCACGGCCTCGGGGGTGCCGAAGTCTTCGTCCATGGCGGCCTTGAACCGGGCCGCGTAGGGATCGGTCCAGTCGATCGAGGGCGTGGGCGCCGGCGCGACCAGGCTCAATGCCGTATAGAGGCGCTTGAGTGCGGCGCGTGCGTCGTCCAGGTGGGCGTCGCTGTAGTTGAGGGCGCTGCGGTAATGGGCGCGCACGATGAAAAAGCGCACGGTCTCGGCGTCGTACCTGGCCAGCACGTCGCGGATGGTGAAGAAGTTGCCGAGCGACTTGCTCATCTTCTCGTTGTCCACGCGCACGAAGCCGTTGTGCACCCAGAAGCGCGCCAGCGGCTTGCCGGTGGCGCCTTCGCTCTGCGCGATCTCGTTTTCGTGGTGCGGAAACTGCAGGTCGGCGCCGCCGCCATGGATGTCGAAGCTCTCGCCCAGCGTGGCGCAGCTCATGGCCGAGCACTCGATGTGCCAGCCGGGCCGGCCGGCACCGAAGGGGCTGTCCCACTTGGCTTCGGGCGGCTCCTCGGGCTTGGCGGACTTCCACAGCACGAAGTCCAGCGGATCGTCCTTGCCGTCGGCCACGGCCACGCGCTCGCCCGCGCGCAGCTCGTCGAGCGACTTGCCGGACAGCTTGCCGTAGCCCGCGAACTTGCGCACCGCATAGTTCACGTCGCCGCCGCTGGCACGGTAGGCCAGGCCCTTGTCTTCCAGAGCGCCGATCAGCGCGAGCATCTGCGGCACGTATTCGGTGGCGCGCGGCTCGATGGAGGGCGGCTCGATGCCCAAAGCGCCAATGTCCTGGTGCATGGCGGCGATCATCTCGTCGGTCAGCTCGCGGATGGTGATGCCGCGCTCCACCGCGCGCCGGATGATCTTGTCATCGATGTCGGTGATGTTGCGCACATAGGTCACGCGCAGGCCGCTGCTCTTGAGCCAGCGCTGCACCACGTCGAACGCCATCATCATGCGGGCGTGGCCGATGTGACACAGGTCATAAATGGTCATGCCGCAGACATACATGCGCACATGTCCGGGCTCCAGCGGAGAAAAAGGCTCCAGCGCACGCGACAGCGTGTTGTAGATACGCAAACTCATGGAAATTCAGTCAAGGGGTGGATGGTGCAGCCGGCGCCCTGGCAGGGGCTGCGCAAAGAGGCGGGAGCCTCCCGGAAGGGCCGTGCGCGGCGGTGCGCACATGCAAAATCAGGAGCGGCAACAGCGTACCGGCATGACAAACCCCTCAGCTACAATCCGCCGCAGTATAAGCCCCCGTTACGGCTTGACACCTCCAACCATTCCCGTCCGCCCATGAAGCATCCACAACGCACCCTTGCCCATCTCCTGCGCCTGATTGCCCTGTCGGCCTTGTTGGGTGCCCCGCTGGCCCACGCGGACGACTATGCCGAGATCACCCAGTTGCTCAAGGCAGGCAAGCCGGCGGATGCCCTGGCCAAGGCCGACCAGCGGCTCACCGCCAACCCCCGCGACCCGCAATTGCGCTTCCTGCGCGGCGTGGCCCAGGCGGATTCGGGCAAGCAGACCGAAGCGGTGGCCACCTTCACGAAGCTCACGGAAGACTATCCCGAGCTGCCCGAGCCCTACAACAACCTGGCCGTGCTGTACGCCAACCAGAACCAGCTCGACAAGGCGCGCACCGCGCTCGAGATGGCCATCCGCACCAACCCCAGCTATGCCACCGCGCATGAAAACCTGGGCGACATCTACGCCAAGCTGGCCAGCCAGGCCTACAACAAGGCGCTGCAGCTCGATGCCACGCACGCCAGCTCGGTCAAGCCCAAGCTGGCACTGATCCGCGACCTGTTCTCGACCGAGGCCAAGGCCTCCACCGCCAAGGCGCCCGCGGCTGCGCCCGTGGCCGCGGCGGCTCCCCCGCC